>JASBUM010000328.1 GCA_030147905.1 Acidimangrovimonas sp. | reverse complement strand
AGAAACGTGCCGGTCATCGCCAGCGCCCATTTCAGGCTGCCCTTGTGGCGGCTGGCGGAAGTTCCGCCGCCGCCGCCATGTCCGTGTCCCGCGCCCATTGCCGACCCTTTCGTCAGTCGAACAGTTCCTGCAACCAGGATTTGCGGCGATAGCCGTGCTTGCTGTAGCCGCCGCCATGGTGCCCGCCACCGTGGCGGCCCCCGTAACTGCCGCCATGCTTGCCGGATCGATACCCGCGATCGTCGTCTTCATCGTCGCGGCGGCCGTCACGCCGGTCGTCGCGACCCGGCGGCGACACATCGCCAATGCTTCGCTCGATGATCTTGTCCAACTCGCCACGGTCCAGCCAGACCCCCCGGCATTCGGGGCAAAAGTCGATCTCGACCCCCTGGCGATCCGCCATGCTCAGCGGCACATCGCAAACCGGGCAGCGCATGCTGCCCCTGCCCCTGTCCCTGCCGCCCCGTTCCGGATCGCGCCCGGGTTCCTTCAGTTCAACAACCATCTTTTGGTTCTCCTGTTATCCGGGCCAGCCTGGCACCCCCACCACATTCCGCCATTGGAAACGGCGGTCTTGCCGGGGTCCGATGGCCCGATCCTGTTCGTGTCTGCCGGGCAACTCTTGCCGACAGCCATTACTTAATCGCTCCAGCGACTGTAGGTTCAAGGGGTGCAGAAAACATTTTCCCGCCGCCCCGCTGCCGCATGTCGCCGCTTGTGCCGACGGTCACTGGCCGGTTGCCAGCGCCGTCCTGGGCAAGGCGCTGCCCGCGCGCGCGCCGTCCTTCGGGGTGCCGCTGCCGGTCTTGCCCCGCAACAGCCGCAGCGCGTTCATCACCACGATCAGCGACACGCCCACATCGGCGGCAATCGCGCCCCACATCGAGGCCATGCCAAAGGCGGTCAGCACGACAAAGGCGGCCTTGGTGGCCAGCGACAGGCCGATATTCTGTCGGATGATCCACATCGTGCGGCGCGAATGGCCGATCAGCCACGGCACCTTGCCGATATCGTCGGTCATCAGCGCGATATCGGCGGTTTCCACCGCCGCATCCGAGCCGATGGCGCCCATCGCGATGCCGAAATGCGCCCGCGCCATGGCCGGCGCGTCGTTCACCCCGTCACCGATCATCGCCACCATCTTGTGGGTGGCGACCAACTCCTCGATGGCCGCCACCTTGTCTTCGGGCAACAATTCGGCCCGCACCTCGTCGATGCCCACTTCGGCGGCCACCGCGCGCGCGGTGCGTTCGTTGTCGCCGGTCAGCATGACGATGGTCTTGACCCCCTGCGCGTGCAGCCGCGCCACGATGCCGCGCGCGTCGGCGCGGATCCGGTCGCGCAGCTCCAAGACGCCCAGCAGCTTCTCGCCCGCGCCCACCGCGACCAGCGTGCTGCCTGCGCCCTCAATACGCTCGCGCAGTTCGTCGGGCAGCGCCCCGCCCGCGCCCTTTTCGGCGGCGAAACGGTCCGAACCGAGCCAGATCGGCCGCCCGCCGAACACGCCCTCGACGCCGCGGCCGGGCACGGTGCAGGTGTCGTCGGCGGCCGTATCACCGATGCCATCGACCCGCGCCCGCGCCATGATCGCCCGCGCCAGCGGGTGCGAGGACCGCGCTTCGAGCGATGCCGCCGCTTCCAGCAGCTCGCGTTCCGAGGTGCCGCCAAAGGCATGCACCGCGGCCACCTCGGGCTCGCCCTCGGTGATGGTCCCGGTCTTGTCCAGCGCCAGCGCGTCGATCCGCCCCGGTGCCTCGACATAGGCCCCGCCCTTGATCAACACCCCGTTGCGCGCCGAGGAGGCCAGCGCCGCGACAATGGACACCGGCGTGGAGATGACAAGCGCGCAGGGGCAGGCGATGACCAGCAGCACCAGCGCGTTATAAAACCAGTAGGCCCAGGCACCGCCAAACAGCAGCGGCGGCAGCACCGCGATGACGATGGCAAGAACCATCACGATCGGCGTGTAGATGCGGGCGAACTTCGCCACCCACTGCTCCACGTTGGCGCGGCGCGAATGCGCCTCGCCCACCATGCGGATGATCCGCGACAGCACCGTGTCGCTGGCCGGTTTGGT
>JASBUM010000327.1 GCA_030147905.1 Acidimangrovimonas sp. | reverse complement strand
GGCCGCTGCCTCGGGTCGGTATTGGGCCACGATCGCGCCGAGCGCCCGATGCAACGTCAGCAGCCGCAGCGAAAGATCCTCATCAGCGGCGGAATGGCAGATCCCGTTGCCGAGATGGCGCAGCCGCGACCCCTCGGTCTCGATCACGCCCCAGCCGAGATTGCGCAACCCCGGATCGATTCCCAGTATCCGCATGCCTGCCCGTCCGCTCCTGCCCGTCCGCTCCTGCCCGCCTCTTGCCGTCGATCCGTTGCCGGCGACGCGCTTCTGGCCGCGGCTCGCCGTTCCACTGCCCCGGTCGCGGCGGGTTCCAGCCGCTTCCGGGATCCGTCACGGCGGTGCAGCCTTGATCTCGGCCTAGCACGAAAAGCGAACATCCGCCAGCGCCGCGCGCCCGGCCGTCCGTCGCGTCCGTGCGCATTGCCGCGTCGTCAACAGCAACGCGCGGACAGTTCGCCTTGCCGATAGTGGATGCTGCGCAGATCGGGCGCCCGGGATGCGTCGGGGCGGGGGGCTCCGTGGCAGGTTCCGTGGCAAGTGGGGTTGCGCACAGTGATCGCTGGCGGATCCTCGTCTCCCCTGGCGCCTTGCTCTCGCGCCGGCGCGGGCCATTGCGGCGACCAGGATGGGCCAGCAGTCGCGAGACGCGAAGCGGCCGCTGAAGAAGGGCGTGAATTTGCCGAAAAACGACGCCGGGTCAGGGCTTTGCGACACAACATTCAGGCATGCGCGGGCGGCATGGAAGGCATGCACTTTTGCCAGCTTGTCGGACTTCGCGGCCTTCCCTCATTGCCGCGCATCACGAACATGCGGGCGCCCCGACGGGCCCCTGTCAACCAGTTGAAAGGATCGGCCATGGCCGCCATTTCGTCGAACCGTCCGGCGCCGTTCGGTGCCATCACGGTCTATCGTATTGCCTCGGGGCTTGTCGCCGCGGGTCAGCGCCTCGTGGCCTGGAACAACGCGCGCACCGCGCGCAACGCGCTGTCGAAGCTCAGCGATCGCGAGCTTGCCGATATCGGGCTGAGCCGCGCGGATCTCGACAATTTCGTCTCCCGGCGGGTCTGAACGGCGGTCCGGGCCGGGGCGGTCCGGCGCTGCCCCTTCGCGCGCCCCGTTCCGGCCTACGGCTCACGACGCCAGTCGCTTGCGCGCCCGCGCGACCGTGTCCGAGATCAGCCGCGCCGCCGGCACGATCTGGCCGGCCAGCGCGCGGGTCAGCGGATCGGGCCGCATCATCATCGCGCCCACCCGGTCGAGCGGCCCACCCCGTGCGAGCCGGCCGACCCGTGCCTGATAGGTGGGTGCGCCGACCTGCCACAGGATCAACGCCTTCAGAAGTGACAGCGCAAGGACCAGGGCCAGAAGCGATCGCACCACCCGTGTTGCCGCCTCGCGCCGGAAATGCGGTTCGGAAGGCAGGGAGCGGCGCCCGCCAGTCCGGTCGTGCCGTTGCGCGATCCGTTCCGCCCGTCCGTGAAAGTCCTGCAAGTTGCGATCGGCCATCGCACTCTCCATTGCGATGGCGGACAGGGTAACATCGCGTTGCGGTCGAAATATGGCGGTTTTGCCGAAAATCCGCCTGATCCGCAGCGCGGGGCCGACATGCCTGTGCCCCCGGCCCGGACTCGAACCCGCCTCTGGCCCAGTCACCGCCGCGCGCGGGGCGTCGCCCGCGACCGATCCCCGACAGGGGCGCGCCTCAGCGGCTGGCCGGGTCGCGCTTCAGGACCAGCGTGCTCCATTCGCCGATGTCCTCGCGCCTGTGCAGCGACAAGCCCTCGGCGGCATAGGCGGCGGCGACCTCGTCGGCCTGACCGACGAGCAGTCCCGACAGGATCGCAAGCCCCCCC
>JASBUM010000318.1 GCA_030147905.1 Acidimangrovimonas sp. | reverse complement strand
TTTCGAACCCATGGCGGTGGCTTCACCGCGGGGGCCTTCGGCGATCTGGTGGCGGTTTACGGGGCGGGCGGCGCGCTGTGGCGGGCGGTTCTGCTGCGGCTGATGTCCAGCGACGTGGACAACCGGCGGTTTCTCGTGGACGGGATCGTCGTCAGCGAGGCGCTGCGCGGCCGCGGCATCGGCCGGGCCCTGATCGCGGCATTATGCACCGAGGCGCGCCGCCGCGGCTATTCCGAGATCCGGCTCGACGTGGCCGACGTGAACCCGCGCGCGCGCGCCCTCTACGAGCGCGAGGGCTTCGTCGCCGTCGGTACCGACCGGACCGGCCTTCTCGCGCCGCTGCTGCGCTTTTCCAGCTCGACCCGGATGGTGCGGCCCCTGCGGCGGGGTGGCGGCGGATCCGCCGTCGCGGGGCAGCCGTCGCGCCGACAGGAGGGGTAACGGCGACCCGCCCCGCAGGCGGCGCGCCGGGACGCTGGCACCGGCGGCCGGGCCTGTCGCCGTCGCGTTCAGTCGAACGTCCCCGTCACACGCCCGAGAAGCATGAATGCCCGGGCGCTGCGCGTCTGTGCAAGCTCGACGATCTCGGCATCGCTTGCATCGGGTGCGAATTCGGCGAACCGGTGATCGAAATGGCGCATGAAGTGATGCGCTGCGTCGCGAAAGACCGGATCGCTGCGCATCCGGCTCGTCGTCAGCGCAAGGCAGGAGCGGTCGCGAATGCCGCCCAGGCCGGCAATGGAGCCACCGCGTTCGCCCTCGGCGAACTTGCGCCACAATTCGGGGCGGGCGCGGTCGGGTTCGAGATCGTCCATGTAGACGCCGTCCTGCGCCAGCAAGGTCAGAACATCCTGCGCGGCGCGGATCAGCTTGGCGGTGTTGCGCTCTTCCAGCCCGGCGCGCAGCGCGCGGAACCCTTCCTTGTCCTCGGCATTCTCGGGGAAGTTGAGGGCGCGGATCAGGTCGACATTGTCCAGCGGCGGGGCCGATGCGTCCGCCGGGGCACCGAGGGCGAGTGCAGGTTCTTCGTTCCTGCCGTCGTCGGGTGCCGCGCGCAGATGGACGGCGCTGCGGTCGGCGGATGGCACGGTGTCGGGCGCATCGCGACGCGAGGTGAAGGTGATGATCGCCTGGCTGGTCTGGCGCTGGGCCGTGACCAGTTCGTCGATCTTGCGTTCGAGCGTCGGCGGCGCGCTTTGCGCTGCGGATTGCTGCTGTTGGATGACGTAGCTCTTGCGCATCGCCTCGACCGCGGCGTGCAGCCGCGCGGCCTGGGCGCGCAGATCCTGCACCAGCCGCAGCGTCGCCGCCGTGACCCCGATCAACACCACCGGCACGACCACGACGAGAAGCCCCATCAACCCGGTGACGGCGGATTGTGCCGTTCCGCGGCTGCCGTTCAGCAACAGGTAGATGATCGCTGCGGCAGCCCACAGGACTGCCAGCGCCACGGCGAGAATCTCGACGGCCGCCATCTGGCGGCGTGTCCTGCCGCGCTGGACCAGACCGGGATCGAAGCTGCGTTCGTCGGTGCTTTCAGACATCGTTCGGCCCTCCATCCGGACTAGAGATAGCGGATGCTCAGGACCTCGTAGCTGCGCTCGCCGCCGGGGGTCCGGACCTCGACGCTGTCGCCCTCCTCCTTGCCGATCAGCGCGCGCGCAAGCG
>JASBUM010000313.1 GCA_030147905.1 Acidimangrovimonas sp. | reverse complement strand
GCCTGCACAAGGCGTTGCGCGCGGATCTGCCGGATCTGGACGCCGGGCTGGCGCGGGGCGACACCGCCGCCGCCACCGCGTGGCTGCGCGAGAAGGTTCAGCGCCATGGCGGCCTTCACGAGCCGCGCGCGCTGATCGGCCGGGCTTGCGGGTTCGAACCCTCGGCCGAACCGCTTCTCGACTATCTCGAAGCGAAGTTCGGCGCGCTTTACGCGCTCTGACCAGCGTTCGCGGGTCCTGAAATCGGGGCTTGGGCTAAACGGTCGGCATCGGGGCGTGGCGGCCATCCGGCTGCACGCCGCGTCGGCTTTGTGTGACGGACGGCGTGTGACGGCCGGCCCGATCCGCAGGCGCGGCCGGTCCGCGTCGCTCAACCCGCCCAGTCGGGCGGGCGCTTCTCGATGAAGGCTGTGATCCCTTCGTCGGTATCGCGCCAGAGCATGTTTTCCACCATAACCGCGGAGGTGTGTTCGTAGGCGCGGGCGAGGTTCATCTCGATCTGGTCATAGAAGGCACGCTTGCCGATCTTCACTGCCGAGCCGAGCTTGCCCGCGATCACCCGCGCGAGGGCCATGGTCTCGTCGCCAAGGCGCGAGGCGGGCACGGCGCGGTTGACCAGCCCCAGTTCGGCAGCTCGGTCTGCGCCGATCAACTGGCCGGTGGTCAGCATCTCGAACGCCTGCTTGCGCCCGATCACGCGCGAAAGCGCAACCATGGGCGTCGAGCAGAAAAGCCCGATGTTGACCCCATTGACGCCGAAACGTGCCTCTTCCGCCGCCACCGCGAGGTCGCAGCTTGCCACAAGCTGGCAGCCTGCCGCGACCGCGGTCGCGTGGACCTCGGCGATGACCGGCTGCGGCAGATGCACGATTCCTTGCATGACCGCCGCGCAGCGGGCGAAGAGATCGGCGAAATAGGCCTTGCCGCCATCCTCGGCGGCGCGGCCGGCCTGCATTTCCTTGAGGTCGTGACCGGCGCAGAAGGCACGTCCCGTCCCCCGCAGCACGACGACGCGGATCGCGCGATCCTGTTCCAGCGCCTGAAGCGTCTCGGCAAAGGCCTCCAGCATCGCGTCCGACAATGCGTTGAGCGCCTCGGGCCGGTTCATCGTCAGCACCGCAATCGCGCCCTGGTCCTCGCGCAGCAGGATCGGTTCCGCCATCTTGTCATTCCTCCGCTTTGCGGAAAGTCTAGTGCGGCCGCGACAAGGGGGGAAGAGGATGGATCAACGCATGGACGAGGCCGCTTTGACGGCGTTCATGGCGCGTGAATTTCCGCAGGTGGCGGAGGATTTCGTGATCGAGTCGGCCACGGCGATGCGCGCGCGCGTCCGGCTGCGCGTCGGGCCGCAGCATCTGCGTCCCGGAGGCACGGTCTCGGGGCCATCGCTGTTCAGCCTTGCCGATGTGTCCATCTATCTGGCGCTTCTGGCCACCATCGGCCCCGAGGCGCTGGCGGTGACGACGAATTGCGCGATCGACTTCATGCGCAAGCCCGCGGCCGATCGCGACCTGATCGCCGAGGCGCGGTTGCTCAAGCTCGGGCGGGTCCTCGCCGTGGGGGATGTGCTGATCCATTCGCAGGGGCATGCGGCGCCGGTCGCGCGGGCGGGGCTGACCTATTCGATTCCGCCGGCCCGGCCGCGCTGAGTCTCCGCCCCGCGCGCCGGCCTCTCCGATGCGCCGTCGGGGGTTATTTCCCGGACGCCTGCTTTCCGCCCCGGTTGCCGCCGCCGTGCTTGAACTTGCCTTCGATCGTCGCGCCGCTCTCGATCACCATGGTTTCATAATTGACCTGGACGTCGGCGCTGGCGTCCGAACGCAGGGTGAAGCGGCGGCAGCTGGCGCTGCCCGACAGACGGCCCTTGATCTCGATGTCCTCGGCGCGCAGCTTGCCCGAGACGGTGCCGCCATTGCCGATGGTCAGCTTCTGTGCGTCGATATCGCCCTCGACCGTGCCATGCACCTCGATGGCGCCCGAGGACGTCAGATTGCCCTGAATCCTGAGATCGGCGGCCAGATGCGAATGATCCCTGGCGGGGCGGCTGGCCTGTGGCGCGCCGGTGTCATCCTCCGTCACGCTTTTGGAAAACATGCGACCTCTCCCTGATCCGGTACCGGTTACCCTTTCCGCCAACGGTTAGACGCCGAAGCGGCGAGCCGGGTCAAGGGGCGACGTCGTGGTGCGAGGAAATCCGCCGGTTTTTCGCCGCGGCATCCGCGACTCCCGCCTTGCCGGGTGTCGCGGTGATTCGGGCTTGTGGCCGGTGCGTACCCCTCTAGTGTGGGGCACAAGGGGCGTGGCCCGGAGGACCGGTCCGGGCTTTCAGGGATGCAGGCAATGGCCGATCGCGATTTCACGCCGGTGTCGGGCTTCGACCTTCCGCGTTTCGCCGGGGTCGCCACCTTCATGCGGTTGCCCCATGTGCCGCCCGACGACGAGCGCTTCGGTACGGTCGAGGTGGGGCTGATCGGGGCGCCATGGGACGGCGGGACCACCAACGCCCGGGGGCGCGTCACGCGCCGCGGGCACTGCGCGACGCCTCCACGATGATCCGCGCCGAACACGGCATCTCGCGCCAGCGGCCCTTCGAGATGGCGCGTTGTGCCGATCTCGGCGATGTGGCGCCCAATCCGGCCGACCTGATGGACAGTCTCGCCCGGATGGAGCGGTTCTACCGCCGTGTCCGGGCAGCGGGCATCACGCCGCTCACCGCCGGGGGCGATCACCTGTGCACGCTCCCGATATTGCGTGCGCTCGCAGACGGGCGCCCGCTGGGCATGATCCATTTCGACAGCCACACCGATCTGTTCGACAGCTATTTCGGTGGCACGCGCTATACGCACGGCACCCCGTTCCGGCGCGCCGTCGAGGAGCGGCTGCTTGACCCCGCCCGGGTCTGCATGATCGGCATTCGCGGCACCGCCTATGACCGGGAAGACCGCGACTTCGCCGAATCCGTAGGCATCCGGGTCATCCCGATCGAGGAGTTCCATGCGCGCGGAGCGTCCGCGGTGATGGAAGAGGCCCGTGCCATCGCCGGAACCGGGCCGACCTATGTCTCCTACGACATCGACTTCGTCGACCCCGCCTTCGCCCCGGGCACCGGAACGCCCGAGGTGGGCGGCCCCGGCTCGTGGCAGGCGCTTGAGGTGGCGCGGCTGCTGGAAGGGGTGGATATCGTGGGCGCCGATCTGGTCGAGGTCTCTCCTCCTTTCGACCCCACCGGGGTCACGGCCTTTCTGGGTGTGTCGATCATGTTCGAACTGCTGTGCCACATGACGAGGGCCAGCGCCGCGCGCCGAGGCTGAGCCGGGCGCCGTTCGTTGCGTGGTCACCCCCAGCGGCCGCGACTCGGGCGGGGCCGATTCTTTCTCACGCAACGCGATTCTCTCCCACACAACGCGATTCCCGCCCGCGGCGGGGAATCGCGGCCGATTTATCAACAGCTTGCCCTGAAACCTGTTGATAACTCGGCTATCTTCGGATGTGCGAACCAGCCAGCGCGGGAAGCCGTCCGTGGCGAAGCCAAGAAAAACAGGGGCTGACGAAAAAACGTCATGCGGGGTGCGTTTTTCCTCTTGCGGGTTTGTTGGAGTGGCCGTAGATACCCGCTCACCGAAGGCGACGGAGGTTGCGGACGGGACGGGGCGGGGCTGGCGGTAGCGCTGGTTTGGTTCTGGCAGGAGATGAGGCGGGCGGGCACGCT
>JASBUM010000311.1 GCA_030147905.1 Acidimangrovimonas sp. | reverse complement strand
CACCATCGCGTAGCGACCCGGACCGAGCCGCGCCAGAGCGGCGTCGAAGGCCGTGGGATGGGGCTTGCCGTGATAGACCGGCCGAAGTCCCGTGCGATCCTCGAGGTCGTGGGCCCAGTAGCCGGGCTCGACGCTCAGCCCGTCCTCTCGCGGCGCCACGAGATCAGGATTGGCGACCACCACCGGGCGGGGCCGGCCCGCCAGGGCCGCGACCAGCCGGTCCTGCAGACTGCCATTCCAACGCGCACCCGACAGGAAGACGAACCCGTCCGCCTCGTCCCACAGCCGCTCGTATCCGAGCAGGTCCGCAATCCGCGCGCCACTGTCACCGAACCGGTCGCCGTCGGCGCAGATCCCTGCCCAGATGAAGCCGGGGCCGACATCGTCCAGCCGCGCCAGCGCCACGTCGCGGCTCGAGATGATCTCGTCGCGCCCCAGATCGAGACCCATCCGCCGGTACTTGGCCAGCGCCGCATCGGCTGTATAGCTCGCGGCATTGGTCAGAACGCAGAAGCGCTTGCCTTCGCGACGAAGCCTCTCGAGGCAGGCGGCCGCCCCCGCGATCGCGTTCTCGCCGACGTTGAGCACGCCGAAGCTATCAAAGAGAAAGCCGTCGAACCCGCCGGCGAGATGCTGCAAGGACGGCAGAGATCGCCCCTCGCCCCCGGCCCTGGCGGCGGGCAGCCGGGACCGGATCTCCTCGTAGCGGGCATAGGCATCCTTGAGCCCGAGCGAAGGTGCGGCCGGAGCCGGGGCGAGGTCACCGAAAATCATCGAGAACGTCCTTTAGGCGCGCGAAATGGGCGCGCAGCGCGGGGTAAAGGTCCTTGTAGACGTCGTACATGCGGTCATAACGCGCAGTCTCGAGAGAGCGGGGCCTATAGCTGTCGCCGCTCGCGCTCATGTTCGCGGCCGCCTCCTCGATGCTGTCGAAAAGGCCCGCGCCGGCGGCCGCGAGCATTCCCGCACCGAGGCAGGTCGCCTCGGCCTCGCGCGCGATCTCGACCGGGCGATCGAGAACGTCGGCGATGATTTGGCACCACAGCGGGCTGCGCGAGCCGCCGCCCATCAGGCGGAACATGCCGGTCCGCGTGCCCAACACCGCCTCGGCGCCGAGGGTGGACAGGCGCTGCTCGAGTGCCAGCCCCTCGAGCACCGCGCGGTAGAGATGCGCCTTGCCGTGCCGCGCGGTCAATCCGAAGAGCACCCCGCGCGCATTGCTGTCCCAATAGGGCGTGAGAACCCCAGACAGATAGGGCAGCGCGATCAGCCCGTCGGCGCCGGCGGGCAGATCCGCCGCCGCGGCCTGCAGGATGCGCTCGGGCGACAGGTCGAGCCCGAACGGCCGGGTCCCGATGTCGGAGAACTTTTCCACGAACCAGTTGATGTTGTAGGTGCCGCCGCCGAAGAAGGTCTCGAGCAGGTAGCTGCCGGGAATCCCTCCGGTCATCGTACGGAAGGCGCGATCCGTGCGATAGCTGGCGCTGAAGGTTCCCGACACGATTCCGGTCCCGAGGTTCAGATAGGCCTCGCCCGGCCGGGTGATACCCACCCCCAGACCTGCTGCCTGCCCGTCCCCCAGCCCTGCAACGACCGGAAGCCCGGGGACAAGCCCCAGAGCCTCGGCGATCTCGGGGCGGATCTTGCCCATCAATGCGCCGGGCGGATGCGGCGTGGCAAAATGCGATGCCGCCAGTCCGAGCCGGTCGACAAGGCCCGCGTCGACCTGGAACCGTTCGAGATCGAGCACCCCCAGCGGGTCCAGACTCCCGTAGGAGGTCGTCCATTCACCGGTCAGCCGATTGACCAGATAGCTGTGTACATCAGCCACCCCGACCCGACCATCAACCGTCACCGCCGATATCGCATGCACTCCGCCTGGGTCGTAGGTAACCCGACTGGTACGGCATTCTTCGTCGCCAAGCAGCAGGTCGATCAGCCGCGATCCGAAGCCACGGCGGATTGGCTCCGTGACCGTGGGGCCGCCCCGCCCCTGCCATTCGATGCCCAGCCAGCGCGTTATTGCACATATCGGAGGCGCGGATTCACTGCGCAAACCCGGCACTTTAGCTGACACGCATGGCGAAGCCGTCTCCGCCCCGCTACCGCACGGCCAACTGGTCGGACTATAATGCCTCGCTACGCCGTCGGGGCTCGTGTCGATCCGGCTCGACCCGGACATGGATTGGCACGTCTGGACGAGCGGCAAGCATGGCCATCCCCAGACCGCCTCCGACAGCGCGAGCCAGCTCTGCCTGACGCTGAAAGTGCTCTTCGGCCTCCCGTTACGCCAAACGGCTGGTTTGGTCGCAAGCCTGTTGGAAATGGCCGCATGGACTGGACCGGTCTGGACTGGGCCGGACAATTCGACGCCGTGCCGACGTCAGGCGCGGATCGCAGTGAAGATCCCGCCTCAAAGCTCGGGGGCGCCCCTGAACCTGCTGTTCGACAACTCGGGGGTGAGCGTCCGTGGCGATGGCGAATCGCAGGCCCGCAAACATGATCCCTCCCGCCGGAGGCAATGGCGCAAGGCCCCTATCGCCATGGCCAGGCAGACCGGGGACGTCCGGGCCGTCGACTTCACCTCGAGCCCCCAGACTGACATAAGCCCTCTGCTGCCGCAATTGCCGGCGCATGTTCCCGAGGGCGAAGAGATCGCCACCATCACCGCGGATGGCACCTCTGACACGCGCCGTTGCCACGCGGCTGTCATCGGGCGGGGCGCCGATGGGCCATACCGTCCGCCGCAACGGCCGAGCGTGGAAAGAGGATTGCCCCGCCGCGCTCGGCATTGCCCTTGCGACAATGACGGACCATGCCTCGCCGCGAACCGAGATCCTGCGAGCAGCGCGACACTTGGGCCGGGCACTCTGGACGAAGGGGGCGGGCGACCATGCCCGAATCTGGCTCGACGCCCGGATGAGTTGCCGGAAGCGCTTCGGCGAGCGGATCATCTCCCGAAACCCCGACCGCCAGACCGCCGAAAACCCGATCCCCATCACTCGCCATCGCGGCCCGGACCAACGGGCGCGACATGGCGCAATCAGGAACCGGTTCAGCGCGTTCGGCTCCGCCGAGATCGAGGCCGTTGCCGAAGCCGCAAAAGTGGAGTGTGAAGGGAAACCCTGGCCGATCTCGGAATAACACGACAACGCCGGTCTATTCTGGAAACCTTTATCGTGAACGGCAGCGTGTCGCGACATCGGGATTGCCGCCCCTTCCCGAGTCGATTGTACCTGCCATCATCGCGAACTGCTGGCCGCGCCCGGTCCGCCGGGATAATGGAGGGTTAATATCAAAATCCACACACCACTCGATTTGTTCCCGCCTGCACGCACTTTTTCGATGTATGATCCGGCGCCTTCGCCTAAGCCGGCACCAGTTAACCTGTATATTCCGCATTCCTTGCGACGCATCGACGCCTCGCCCGCACCAGATTGATGGCCGTTCATGAACGAGACCGCACCTGCCACCAAATCGCCGACATCCCTCGCCTTGGCGCCCGCCGATTTTCTCAATCCCCCATGGCGCGGGGTAGCCACACTGGTGGCACTACAACTGGTTCTGTGGACGCTCATTCCTGCGCTGGTCAACAAGACCCCGCCGACGGACGTGCTGGAAGGCTACATGTGGGGGCGCGAATGGATGCTTGTAACCTCCAAGCACCCCCAGATT
>JASBUM010000298.1 GCA_030147905.1 Acidimangrovimonas sp. | reverse complement strand
GCCTTCGGCACCGCCGGATTCGACGTGGTCTGTGTCGATCCCACAACCCCGGTGACCTCCGCCGAGGACGCCGGGGCCGATCTTCGCACCACGGCCTTTCTCCAGCCCTCGGTCGAGGTGATGGAACAGGCGGGACTGTGGTCCCGGCTCGCGCCGCGCGCGGCAGCGCTTCAGGTGATGCGCATCGTCGATGCCGGCGGCCCCGATGGCGAGCCACGGACGGTGCGTGATTTCGATGCCGGCGAGATTTCAAACCAGCCCTTCGGCTGGAACCTGCCCAACTGGCTGCTGCGGCGCGAGATCCTGGCGCGTCTGGAGGAACTGCCCAACGTGCGCTTCCTGCCAGGCCGCGCAACCACGGCAATGGTGGCACGCACTGCCGAGGCGATGGCGACCCTGTCCGACGGCAGCCGCATCGCGGCACGCCTGGTGATCGCGGCGGACGGGCGCAATTCGTTCATCCGTCAAAGTCTTGGCATCGGGCAGCGCAGCTTTCGCTACGGCCAGAAGGCGCTTGCCTTCGCGGTCAGCCACGTCATCCCCCACAACGGCGTCTCGACCGAGATCCACCGCTCGGGCGGTCCCTTCACGCTGGTGCCCCTGCCCGATCGCGATGGCAGGCCAAGCTCGGCCGTGGTCTGGATGGAGCGCGGCCCCGAGGCGATGCGGCTGGCCGGCCTGCCACAGGCCGCCTTCGAGGCGGCGGCCTCCGAACGCTCGGCGCATGTGCTCGGCCCGCTCAGCCTGATCGGACGCCGCTCGCTCTGGCCGATCATCAGCCAGATCGCGGACCGGATCACCGGGCCGCGCACCGCGCTGATCGCCGAAGCCGCCCACGTGGTGCCCCCGATCGGTGCGCAGGGACTGAACATGTCGCTCGCCGATCTGCGCACACTCCTTGCGCTGGCGCAGACAAGGCCCCACGAACTGGGCGACGAGACGATGCTGCGCGCTTATCAGCGCCGCCGCTTTCCCGACATGGCCGCGCGCATCGCCGCCATCGATGCGCTCAACCGCGCCTCGATGATGGGGGCGCCGCTCATGCGCGACGCGCGGGCGCGCACGCTCGGCGCGCTTTACACGATGGGGCCGGTGCGCCGGAGCCTGATGCGTGCGGGACTTGGCGCGCGCCCCTGACGGCCCGCCCCATCTGCCCCGGTCCGGTCAACACCCGTCCCGTCAACCCCGGTCCGGCGCGCCGAAGACCGTATCGAAGGCCTGACGCAGGCGGTCCTTCGTTCCCTCCACGTCGTAAAGCTTGTCGAGCCCGAAGAGCCCGATGCGGAAGGTGCTGAACCCCTCGGGTTCATCGCATTGCAGCGGCACCCCCGCCGCGATCTGAAGCCCTGCGGCGGCGAAGGCGCGGCCACTGCGCACCTCGGCGTCGTCGGTATAGCTGACCACGACGCCGGGCGCGCCGAAGCCCTCGGCCGCGACCGAGGCCACGCCGCGTTTGGCCAGCATCGCGCGCACGCCGTCACCCAGTGCCCACTGCGCCTCCTTCAGCCGCTCGAACCCGTAATCGCGGGTCTCGGCCATGGCGTCCCGGAAGATCGCCAGCGCATCCGTCGGCATGGTCGCATGATAGGCATGGCCACCGCTCTCATAGGCTTCGGCAATCGACAGCCATTTCTTCAGATCGAGCGCGAAGCTCGACGATGCGGTGCCGTCGATCCGCGCCCGCGCACGATCGGACAGCATCACCAGCCCCGTCGACGGCGGCGAGGACCAGCCCTTCTGCGGCGCGGAAATCAGCACGTCGACACCGACCGCCTTCATGTCGACCCAGACGCAGCCCGACGCGATGCAGTCGAGAACGAACAGGGCACCCACGTCATGGGCCGCCTCGGCCAGCGCGCGCAGGTAATCGTCGGGCAGGATCAGGCCGGCGGCCGTCTCCACATGGGGCGCGAAGACCACATCCGGCTTGGTCTCGTGAATGCGGTCGACGACCTCGGCGATCGGCGCCGGCGCATAGGGCGCCCGGACGTCATTGCCGGCGCTGCGGGCCTTCATCACGGTGACGTCCTGTGCAAAGCCGCCAGCGTCGAGGATCTGGCTCCAGCGGAACGAAAACCACCCGTTGCGCAGCACGAAGGCATGGCGATCGGCGGCGAACTGGCGTGCCACCGCCTCCATCGCATAGGTGCCGCCGCCGGGCACAAGCACCACCGAATCGGCATTGTAGACGTCGCGCAGCATCGCGGTGATATCGTGCATCACGCCTTGGAATCGCGCCGACATGTGATTGAGCGAACGATCGGTGAATACCACCGAAAATTCCTGCAATCCGTCGGGGTCCACGTCGGAACGAAGGGCGGGCATGGCTGTCTCCTTGGCAGTTCGAATCTCTCTTAGCGCGTCCGGCGCCCGGATTCATCCCGCTTTGCGCATTCCGACCGCCGCCCGCCCCGCCTCAGCCGAGCGGCCCGGGGCGGCGCTCTTCGCTCAGCAGCACGTTGGCGTCGACCTGTCCCACGCCCGGCAAGGTCAGGATCCGTCGGCGCAGCACGCGTTCGAAATCTGCAAGATCGCGCGCCACCACCCGCAGGCGGTAATCGTAGATCCCCAGCACATGCTGGACCGTCTGCACCTCGGGGATGGCGCTGACGGCGCGTTCGAAATCGGCCAGACTGACGCGGCCCTTGGTCGCCAGGCTGATGCCCAGAAAGACCGTCACGGTGAAACCCAGCGCCTCGCGATCCAGCAGGACGCGGCGGCCGCGCAACGCCCCCCCTTGCTGCAGACGCTTCAGCCGCCGCCATGCCGCAGGCTGCGACAGGCCGGTGTGGCGCCCCAGCTCGCCGGCGCTCAGCCGCGCGTCGGCGGCCAGGGCGCGCAGGAGGGCCCGGTCGATGTCGTCCAGCGCGATCATAGCGGAAGCCCTTCGTGATCCTTGAGCGTGGCGACATGCATCAGCGCCTCGATATCGGCGATATGGGGCAGCGCGAGGATCCGCTCGCGGTAAAGCGCCTGATAATGCGGCATGTCCCGCGCGATCATGTTGAGCCGCACGTCCACCCGGCCCAGAAAGGTCTGGATCTCGAGAACTTCGGGAATGTCGCGCGCGGCGGCGATGAAATCGTCAAAGGCCCGCGGGTCGGTCTTGTCGAGACTGAAGCGTAGCGAGACCTCGACCTGGTAGCCGATCGCGCGCCAGTCGATCAGCGCCTGCTCCCCCTTCAGCACGCCGATCGCGCGCAGCCGCTCCAGCCGCCGCCAGCAGGTGGCCCCGGTCACCCCGGCGCGCTCGGCCAGCTCCGCCATGGGCAGCCCCGGCTCGGCCAGCAGATGGCGCAGCAACCGCCGGTCCGTGTCGTCGATATGCATGAATTTCTCTTATCAATGCCTGATCGCGAATGATATTTCTCCAGAAACCGGTTGATAGTCAAATTTTGAATAACCGATCCCGGCCGATCAATTAATATCCGATCAAACCAAACGGCAAGGGAGGCGCCGATGCGCGTCTATTACGATCGCGATTGCGACATCAACCTCATCAAGGACAAGAAGGTCGCCATTCTGGGCTATGGCAGCCAGGGTCATGCCCATGCGCTGAACCTGCGCGATTCGGGCGCGAAGAACGTGGCTGTCGCCCTGCGCGAAGGCTCGCCTTCGGCCAAGAAGGCCGAGGCCGAGGGCCTTCAGGTCATGGGCATCGCCGAGGCCGCCGCCTGGTGCGACCTGATCATGTTCACCATGCCCGACGAATTGCAGGCCGAAACCTACCGCAAATACGTCCACGACAATCTGCGCGAGGGCTCGGCGATCGCCTTCGCCCACGGGCTCAACGTCCATTTCGGCCTGATCGAGCCGAAGCCCGGCATCGACGTCATCATGATGGCGCCCAAGGGCCCCGGCCACACCGTGCGCAGCGAATTCGTCAAGGGCGGCGGCGTGCCCTGCCTGGTCGCGGTGCATAACGACGCCTCGGGCAAGGCGATGGAGATCGGGCTGTCCTATTGCTCGGCCATCGGCGGCGGCCGCTCGGGCATCATCGAGACCAACTTCCGCCAGGAGTGCGAAACCGACCTCTTCGGCGAACAGGCGGTCCTTTGCGGCGGGCTGGTCGAGCTGATCCGTATGGGCTTCGAAACCCTGGTCGAGGCCGGATACGAGCCCGAGATGGCCTATTTCGAGTGCCTGCACGAGGTGAAGCTGATCGTGGACCTGATCTACGAGGGCGGCATCGCCAACATGAACTACTCGATCTCGAACACCGCCGAATACGGCGAATATGTCTCGGGGCCGCGCATCCTGCCGTATGACGAGACCAAGGCGCGGATGAAGGAAGTGCTCCGCGACATCCAGACCGGCCGCTTCGTGCGCGACTTCATGCAGGAAAACGCGGTCGGCCAGCCGATGTTCAAGGCCACGCGCCGCATCAACGACGAGCATCAGATCGAGAAGGTCGGCGAGAAGCTGCGCGCGATGATGCCGTGGATCGCCAAGGGCAAGATGGTGGACAAGGCGCGCAACTGATTTCCCCAAGTTGCACGTCTACTTCGGGCGCCCTGCGGGGCGCCCTTTTTCATTGCCGTCCCGTCCTTGTCGATGGGCTTTTGACCTGACGGGCGGGCTGCGCCCCCGGCCCGGCGGCCCGGCGGCCTGCCAGAGCCGCCCTCAGACCCACAGCTTCATCCCGTTGGCCATGTTCAGCGTCACGGCGAAGGCGAGGTAGAACAGCCAGACGCCCGTGGCGAGCTGGAATATGCCCGACCAGTATTCACCGGCCTTGCTGTTGGTCCAGCGGGCGTAGAGTTCGGCCAGATAGATCAGTTCGAGCCCGATAAAGAGGATGGCGACGGGAATGTCACCGCTGATGAAGAAGGAGATCATCCCCAACGCGCTGAGCCCGAACAGCGGGATCGCCATCCAAGCCTCGGGGCCGCTGTCGGCGCCGATGAAACGTCGCCCGCCGATGACGATCCAGTGGATGCCATACATCGTGAAGGCAAGCGCGGCCGCGTAAAGTGGCGGGGCATTGGTGAAGACCGGGAACCAGGTCAGTCCGATCATCAGGTAGATACCGGTGAGAAGCTGGCCGAAGCCGCCGAGGAAGATGCCCCAAAGACCCAGCGTCCGGTTCCATTTCACCTCGTCGCCGGACCATCGGGGCCCTCCCGTCACCGCCGAACCGCCCTGAACGAAATAGTTGATCGACAACGACAGGAAGCCGATTGCCACCGGCCAGAACTGCGAAATGGGGAACGCGGTCGAACTCGTCATTGGAATGCTCCTATGCCATGTTCTCTTCCCCATCGTCTCAACCCGTCAGGACCGAATTTGGTTCAGGGCCAATCGTCCGGACGGCTGAAATGCGCCGATCAACGGACGCGCGCCGCCACGCTCGATCCCGCGGCGGGCTCGCGCCGGTACGGCCACCGGGTCGGATGATATACTTGATCTGCGAAGCGCGACGCCGGCAGGCCGAGAGCCCGCGGCGTTGATCCGCGCCGGTCAGGCCGTCTCCGCCTCGACGGCGGCGACGATCCCGTCCACCACCTGCGCCAGCGTCGCGGCATCCTCGCACTCGGCCATGACACGGATCAGCGGCTCGGTCCCGGACTTGCGGATCAGCAGGCGGCCGAACCCCGCAAGCCGGGCCTCGGCCTCGGCGATGGCCCTCTCGACCTCGGGCGCGGCGAGCGGCTCCTGCCCGGGGCGGTAGCGCACGTTCTTCAACAATTGCGGCACGCGCTCGAAGCTGTGGACCAGTTCCGAGGCCCGCCGCCCGGTGCGCACCATCTCGCCCAGGAACTGCAGCCCCGCGATCAGCCCGTCGCCGGTGGTGGCGAAATCGGTCATCACGATATGGCCCGATTGTTCGCCGCCGAGGTTCCAGCCGCCGCGGCGCATCGCCTCGACGACATAGCGGTCGCCGACCGGGGTTCGCTCAAGCCTTACCCCGTGGCCCGCCAGATGCTGTTCGAGCCCGAGGTTCGACATCACCGTCGCCACCAGGACATTCTGCGCAAGCCGCCCCTCCGCCGCCCAGCGGGTGGCGAACAGCGCCATGATCTGGTCGCCGTCGGCGATATTGCCGGCCTCGTCGATGATCGCCACACGATCGGCGTCGCCGTCGAGGCAGATCCCCAGATCGGCGCCCGTTTCCCGGACCAGCCGCGCGGCCGCCTCGGGCCGGGTGGAGCCGCAGCCGTCGTTGATATTGAGCCCGTTCGGCGCCACCCCAAGCGGCACCACCTCGGCGCCCAGTTCCCACAGGACTTCGGGCGCGGCGCGGTAGGCCGCACCATGGGCGCAATCGACCACCACCTTCAGCCCGCTCACCCGCCCCCGGCCCGGGAAGGTTGTCTTGGCATATTCGATGTAGCGGCCCAGACCATCGTCAATCCGCCGTGCCCGGCCGATCGCGTCGCTTTCGGCGAGCGCGGCGGGACCCTCGAGTATACGCTCGATCTCGGCCTCGGCCTCGTCCGACAGCTTGAAGCCGTCGGGGCCGAAGAACTTGATGCCATTGTCGTGGAACGGATTGTGGCTGGCCGAGATCATGATGCCCAGATCGGCCCGCATGGAGCGGGTGAGGTATCCCACCGCCGGCGTCGGCACCGGCCCCAGCAAAAGCACGTTCATGCCGGTCGATGTCAGCCCGGCGGTGAGCGCCGTCTCCAGCATGTAGCCCGAGCGGCGCGTATCCTTGCCGATCACCACGCGACGCCCGTTGCGCCCGTCGGTGTGAAAGAACGCGCCGGCCGCCGCGCCCAGCCGCAACGCGGTCTCGGCCGTCATCGGCTCGCGGTTGGCAAAACCACGCACCCCGTCGGTCCCGAAAAGCCTGCGGTTCATCTCGCCTCTCCTTCTGCGCGGGGTTCTGCGCCGGGGTTGGTTTCATGGGCGTCGCCTGCCGTCACGCGCTGCCAAAGGGCCAGCGCCTGACGTGTCTGGCCAATATCATGAACGCGCAGCATCTGAACACCCTGCGCCACGCCGGCAAGGGCCATGGCGATCGAGCCGGGGGCGCGCGCCTTGGGCTCGGTTGCGCCTCCGATCGTGCCGATGAACCGCTTGCGCGACACGCCCAGAAGAATCGCGCAACCCAGCCCGTGAAAAAGCGACAACCCCCGCAGCAACGCCAGATTATGCGCCAGCGTCTTGCCGAAGCCGATGCCCGGATCGATCACGATGCGGGCGCGCGCGATGCCGGCCGCCTCGGCCCGCGCGATCCTGTCGGCCAGAAAATCGTAGACATCGAGCAGCACGTCATCATAGCGCGGATCGTCCTGCATCGTGGCCGGTGTGGCGACCGAATGCATCAGGCAGACGGGGACCTCTGCCCCCGCCACGACGGCCGCCATGTCCGGATCGAAGCCAAGGGCCGTGACATCGTTGACCAGATCGGCGCCGGCGCCGATCGCGGCCCGCGCCACGGCCGCCTTGCGTGTATCGATGGAGACCGCCACCCGCTCGCCCGCGTCACGCATCGCCGCGATCACCGGCGCGGTACGGGCGATCTCCTTGTCCCAGGGCACGTCGCGCGCACCGGGGCGGGTGCTCTCGCCGCCGATATCGACGATCGCCGCACCTTCGGACACCATTGCACGGGCATGCGCCAGTGCGTCCTGCGGGCGCTCGTGATCGCCGCCGTCGGAAAAGCTGTCGGGCGTGGTGTTGAGGATACCCATGATCTGCGGCCGGTCCATCGCCAGCCCGGCCACCGGCGCCCGCGGGGCGCACAACCGCTCGCGGATTCCGTCGGGGACCGCATCGGCGGGCAGGACCGCGCGGCGACCGTTCCGCTCGATCGTCTCGACGCGGTCGAACCAGCACCAGCCGCCCGCCAGCGGCAGCGCCCGCGCGGGACGCGCCGAATCGGTCATCGCGATCGGTCTGTAATAGATCATGCGCCCATCTGTCCCTTGGCCGGCATCCCCTCCGGCTTCGCTCCCCGGCTCTAGGCCGGACGACGGCCCTTCGCAAGCGCCCGCTTCACGCCCGCCGGACCGGCACACGGCTTCCCGCCGGAACGCGCCCATC
>JASBUM010000289.1 GCA_030147905.1 Acidimangrovimonas sp. | reverse complement strand
TCCAAATACCATCAACGCGACACCCGCGCAACGCCCATGCTCGGCAGGTCGGGGCCGGCGCGGAAATCTGCTTCGAGTTCGAATCCGATGGCGCCGATCCGGGAAGATGATGCGCTCGATTACCGCGATCTGGTGGCAGGGGCCGCCGACGCGATCGTCGTTGCCGATGCCGGCGGCACCATCCGCCTGTGGAACGCCGCCGCCACACGCCTGTTCGGATTCACCGCCGAGGAGGCGCTGGGGGCCTCGCTCGACCTCATCATTCCCGAGGCCCAGCGCGCGCGCCACTGGCAGGGCTATGAAAGCACCATGAAGTCCGGCGTCACCCGCTACGGCGATCGGTTGCTCCGGGTGCCGGCACTTCACCGCGACGGCCGGCGTCTGTCGATCGCCTTCACCGTCGGGCTGCTACGCGGGCAGGACGGAGCGGTATCGGCGGTTGTGGCGATCATGCGCGACGAGACCGAACGCTGGCAGGAGGAACGCATGTTGCGCAAGCGGCTGGCCGAACTCGAGGGCGCCGCCGCGCATCCACCATAGCCCGGTTACATCGGTGCGCCACACCGAGGACATCGACAGAAACGGCCTCTCCCCGGCGCGTCGAGAGGTGCCACGGCGGGCGCTGGCGGACGATCCCGGAAATCAGGCGTCCGGCGCCAGAGCAGATCCGCCCCCGTGCCGACAGGGGTGCCGGTATCCGCGCGTCGGCGGGCCGAAAGCCCGGCCCGCGACACATCGGCCGTTTCGCGACAATGGACTTGTCGCGCAACGGGGAGGACTGTAGGGACAGTGGCACCTTGAATGCCAGGAACGGCCTACGTTCCGCCCGCCCCTTCCGGGCGGCCATGAGAAGGAAACGATCCGTGAACACTCGCACGCAGAGGCGCTGGCCGGTTTCGGAACGGCCCACCTCCGAACTCGTATTGAAGCCCTTCGCGCCCGAGCCGACTTTCAAGACCCGGATCTACGAGACGCTGAAACACGCGATCACCAACATGGATATCTACGGCCGGACCGAGGAAACCTGGCTTGACGAGCGGCAACTCGCCGAGAAGCTCGGCGTAAGCCGGACGCCGATCCGCGAGGCGATCGCCATGCTCGAACAGCAGGGCTTCGTCAAATCGGTGCCCCGGCGCGGACTCATCGTGCTGCGCAAGACCAAGCGCGAGGTGATCGAGATGATCCAGGCCTGGGCAGCGCTGGAGGCGATGGCGGCCCGCCTGATCGTGCAACGGGCCGACGACGCCGCGATTGGCGAATTGCGCGCGCTGTTCAACTCATTCCATGACACCCATCGACCGGCCGACCATCTGACGGAATATTCCACCGCCAACATCCGGTTTCACCAGACGATCATCGAACTGACCGGATCAAGCGTGCTGCGCGAGATGACAGAGAACATCCTGCTGCATGTGCGCGGCATCCGCCAGCTGACGATCGGCCGCGACGACCGTGCCAGCCAGTCGATCAAGGACCATCTCGCAATCATAGACGCGCTCGAGAAGCGCGACATCGAACGGGCCGAGAAGCTGTGCCGCGATCACACGCTGGGGCTCGCCGAATTCGTCGACAAGCATGGCGAGGGGCTGTTCGTCTGAAATCCCGGCGTGTCGCACATGTCCTACGGGCGCGCGACACGCGCCCGCGAGGATAGAGCTATCGTGGAATTGTCTCCGATGGAGGCCCCGCCTGCGCGGTGGGCGGCCATCCCGGCCCGCTTCGCCCCGGCTTCCCTTGGCCCCGGCAATCCGCCGCGCTAGGCGCCGCTGTATCCGCTGCGCCGGCGCGGACTGCGCAGGCGGATCACCACGTCGACACGGGCGATCTCGGTGCCCTCCGGCGCCTGCGGCAGGTCGACGATGCGCAACTTCTGACCGGGCGCGTCGCTGAGACGCTGTTCATCCTCCCAGTAGAAATGGGGGTGATCGTCCGTCCGGGTGTCGAAATAGCTGCGGGTCCCGTCGACGGTGATCTCGTTGACCAGACCCGCGGCATAGAAGGCGCGCAGGGTGTTGTAGACGTTCGCCAGCGAAACCCGCTCGCCCGAGTCGCGCGCGGCGCTATAGAGGCTCTCGGCCGTGACATGGCGGTTGCAACCGTCCCCGATCAGAAGGGCCGCAAGCAGCTGCCGTTGCCGGGTGGGCCGTAGCCGCGCACGCGACAACCAACGCGCACCACTTTCGAGCGCGCCCGGTGTCACCTGTGCAAGCTGGTCTTCCATGGCGCCAATATAGGAATGGAATTGGTGGCGTTTCAATTAAAAACGGCACGCCGGGCCACAGCAGCGGCGATCGGCCGCGCGCTGTCCGAACGTCTCCGGTCGCCGGCGTCCCGCCTGTCGGGGCCTATCCGGTCAGAAGGGCGCGCGCCGCGGCCCGGGCCGCATCGGTGATCCGGTCGCCGGCCAGCATCCGCGCGATCTCGTCGATGCGCGCGGAGGCATCGAGCGCGATCACGGTGGAACGGGTCTCGTCCCCGCTGCTGCGCTTTTCCACCCGCCAATGATGGGCGCCGCGCGCGGCCACCTGCGGCGAATGGGTCACCACAAGAACCTGCCCCTGGCACGCCAGTGCATCCAGCCGCCGGCCGACAGCATCGGCGGTTGCGCCCCCCACGCCGCGGTCGATCTCGTCGAAGATCATCGTCAGATCCGACTGGCGCCGGCTGAGACAGACCTTGAGCGCCAGCAGGAAGCGCGACAATTCGCCCCCCGACGCGATCCGGTCGAGCGCACCCATCGGCGCGCCGGGGTTGGTGGCGACCATGAAACAGACATCATCGGCGCCTTCGGGGCCGGGCTCCGCCTCACCGATGCGGGTGGCGAAGACTGCCCGCTCCAGCCGCAGCGGCGCCAGTTCCCCGGCCATGGCGGCATCAAGCCGCACAGCCGCCGCTCGCCGTGCCGCGCCCAGCGCGGAGCAGGCCGCGCGGTGGCGTTCCGCTGCTTCGGCACAGGCGGCATCCAGCCGCTCCAGATCCGCCGCGCCGCTGTCGAGCGCGGCAAGCCGCGCCGACAGGTCCCGCGCCAGCGCGCCCAGTTCGTCGGGCGCGCAGCCGTGCTTGCGCGCCAGCGCGCGCAGCGCGAATAGCCTTTCCTCGGCGCGCTCCAGTTCCGCCGGGTCGAAGACCAGCGCATCCAGCGCATCCTCGACCCCCTGTTGTGCCTCGCCCAACTCGATCATCACCCGGTCGAGTGCCGCTATAGCATCGTCAAGCCGCCCCTCGGCGCGCCCGGCCGCACCGTTGAGCCAGCGCATCGCATCGCCCACCATGGCCTCGGCGCCCTGCCCCCCGATGGCCTGCGCGGCACGCACGACATCCTCGCGAATGCGCGCGGCGGCCTGCATCAGGCGCCGGCGCGCATCCAGTTCGGCCTCTTCCCCCGGCTCGGGCGCCAGTGCGTCAAGCTCGGA
>JASBUM010000278.1 GCA_030147905.1 Acidimangrovimonas sp. | reverse complement strand
CCTATGGCCGCGACGGCGGCGCGGTGGCGCAATTGATGGAGGAACTGAAGACGGGCCGCGGGTTCCGCATCAGCCAGGGCGCGCTGGAGGTCTTGCGTGCGGGCTTCGCCTCGGGGCGCTGCGACGAGGATCAGACCCGCGGCGCCATCACCCGCATCCACCGCGAGACGGGGCGGCTGATATGCCCGCATACGGCGGTGGGCGTTCATGTCGCGCAACAGACGGTGGCGCCGCCGGTGCCGATGGTCACGCTGGCCACTGCCCATCCGGCGAAATTCCCCGATGCGGTCGAGGCGGCTACCGGGATCCGGCCGGCGTTGCCACCGCGGATGGCCGATCTCTTCGACCGGCAAGAGCGGGTGACGGAGATTCCAAACGATCTGCATTCGGTAGAAGCATTGATCCGCGAAAGGATTGCAAGGTGAACGAGCGTCTGACGACATTGCCCAACGGGTTGCGCATCGTCACCGAGGCGATGCCGGGGCTGCAATCGGCCTCGGTCGGGCTTTGGGTGACCGCCGGCGGCCGTCACGAGCGCGCCGAGCAGAACGGGATCGCGCATTTCCTCGAACACATGGCATTCAAGGGCACGACCACCCGCTCGGCGCTTCAGATCGCCGAGGCGATCGAGGATGTCGGCGGCTACATCAACGCCTATACCTCGCGCGAGATGACGGCCTATTACGCACGCGTGCTGGGCGAGAACGTGCCGCTGGCGATCGAGGTGCTGTCGGACATCGTGCTCAACCCCGCCTTCGACGGCAAGGAGATCGAGGTCGAGCGGCACGTGATCTTGCAGGAGATCGGCCAGGCGCTGGACACGCCCGACGACGTGATCTTCGACTGGCTGCAGGAGGCCGCCTATCCCGATCAGCCCTTCGGCCGCACGATCCTGGGACCGTCTGGGCAGATCGCGGCCTACGGGCGCGGCGATCTCGAAACCTTCGTGGCCGAACATTACGGGCCCAACCGGATGATCCTGGCGGCGGCGGGGGCGGTGGATCACGATGCGATCGTGGCCCAGGCCGAGGCGATCTTCGGCGCGCGCAAGCCCTCGCGGCCGACGGGACTTCAGGCGGCGGCCTTCGCGGGCGGCGAGCGGCGCGAGGCCAAGGCGCTCGAACAGGTCCATTTCGCCCTGGCCTTCGAGGCGCCGGGTTATCGCGACGATGCGGTCTATACCAACCAGGTGCTCGCCACGGCGATGGGCGGGGGCATGTCGTCGCGGCTGTTCCAGCGCCTGCGCGAGGAGCGGGGCCTGTGCTATTCGATCTTCGCCCAGTCCGGCGCCTATGAGGATACCGGCCTTTTCACCGTCTATGCCGGCACGTCGGCGGACGAAATCGCAGAACTCGTCGGTCTGACCATAGACGAGCTGAAGCGCGCGGCGGACGACCTGACCGCAGCCGAGATCGAGCGTGCTCGGGTGCAGATGAAGGCGGGGATGCTGATGGGGCTCGAAAGCCCCTCGGCGCGGGCCGAGCGTCTGGCACGGCTGCTGTCGATCTGGGGGCGGGTGCCCTCGGTCGAGGAGGCGGTGGTCAGGATCGATGCGGTCACGCCCGAGGCGGTGCGCGAACATATCGCGGGCATGGCCGAACGGGGGCGCGCGGCCATGGCGCTTTACGGACCCGTGGCGGGGGCGCCGGAACTGGACGAATTGCGCCGCAGGCTGGCCGCCTGATGCGCCTGCTGCGGCGCGTCATCCGCATCGAGACCGAGCGGCTGACGCTACGGCCGCCCGTCCACGGCGATTTCGTCGCCTGGGCCAACCTGCGCCGCGAGAGCGCGACCTTCCTGCAGCCGTGGGAGCCGTCGTGGTCCGAAGATCATCTGACCCGGCGGGCCTTCTCCAACCGCGTCTACTGGGCGCAGCGTTCCGCGCGCGGTGGCGCGGCTCTGCCGATGATGCTCATGCGGCGTGCCGACGGGGTACTGGTCGGGGCGATCACGCTCGACAACATCCGGCGCGGCCCGGCGCAGGCAGGGACCCTGGGCTATTGGGTGGGGGCGGCGCATGCGCGTCAGGGGTATATGCACGAGGCCATCCGGGCGATCGTGCATTATGCCTTCACCGACCTCGATCTCAGCCGGGTCGAGGCCGCCTGCCTGCCGGAGAATGCCGCGTCACGGGGCGTGCTCGAGAAATGCGGCTTCAAATATGAAGGCGTGGCGCAGAGCTATCTCCAGATCAACGGGCGCTGGCGCAACCATGTCCTCTATGCCAATTTGCGCAGCGACCGGCGCGGACGCACCGATGCCGGTTGAGACGCCGCCACCGGCTCCGATACACATCGCGCTGTTACGCGGCGTGAACGTGGGTGGTGCGGGCCGGATGTCGATGGCGGAATTCCGCGCGCTGCTGGCCGGCCTCGGCCTGACCGATCCGCGCACCCATATCCAGAGTGGCAACGCGGTTTTCCGCTCGGCGCAACCGCCCGAAGTCCTGGCGTCCGCGATCGAGGCCGAGGTTGCGGCACGTTTCGGATTCCGTCCGGCGGTGTTCCTGCGCGATCTGCCAAGCCTCGAGGCGATCATTGGTGCCTGTCCCTTCACGCCGGCTTCGGGGGCGGAGAATACCGTTCATCTGTTCCTGTTCGACCGGCCGGCGCCGCAAACCGACCGGGCCGCTCTGGCCGCGCTTGCCGCGCCCGACGAAAACTTTGTCCTGACCGACGCCGCGCTTTATCTTTCGGCGCCGTCGGGCATCGGCCGCTCGGCCCTGGTGCGCGGGCTCGACCGGCATATCGACGCGCGGCTGACGGCGCGCAACCTGCGCAGCCTGCGCGCGATTCTGGCCCTGGCGCGCGCGCTTGACGGCGCCGGTCCATTCCCCGGCCGCGCCCCGGGCCGTGGAAATATCGTGGGAGATATCGAT
>JASBUM010000258.1 GCA_030147905.1 Acidimangrovimonas sp. | reverse complement strand
CCGGCAAGGAAATCCTCCGCCAGAAGATAGGCCTGTGCCAGCCCGTCCGGCGAGGGCTGGACGATATAGTCGATACGCAGGCCCCATTGTGCGCCGTCGCCCAGCAGGCGGCGGAACTGCGGCTGGTCGTCGGGGGTGGTGATGACGGCGATCTCGCGGATGCCCGCCAGCATCAGGACCGAGAGCGGATAATAGATCATCGGCTTGTCGTAGAGCGGCAGAAGCTGTTTCGACACGCCCATGGTGATGGGATAGAGCCGTGTGCCGGATCCGCCGGCCAGGATGATCCCCTTGCGCGTCATGCCTCTGCCTCCTTCAGACTTGCCAGTACCGCGTCCAGCCCTTCGCGCCAGTCGGGCCGTTGAATGCCGAAGCGTGCGGTCAGATCCGAACAATCCAGCCGTGAATTCGCAGGCCTCCGCGCCGGTGTCGGATAGTCGGCCGTCGCGATGTCGTGCACCGCGACCGACAACCCCGCCCGTTCGAAGATCGCGCGCGCGAAATCCGCCCAGCTTGTGTCCGGCGCGCCGGCGAAATGATAGGTGCCGCCAAGACCCGGCTCGCGCCGAAGCACCGGCTGAAGCCGCAACAACGCGTCGGCGATGGCATCCGCCGGGGTCGGGCCGCCGATCTGGTCGGCGACCACGTTCAACTGCTCGCGCGACCGGCCCAGCCGCAGCATGGTCTTGACGAAATTCGACCCATGGGCCGAAAAGACCCATGAGGTGCGCAGGATGACATGGACGCATCCCGCGCGTCGAACGGCGTCTTCGCCGGCCAGCTTGCTGCGCCCGTAGGCACCCAGCGGCGCGGTCGGATCACCGGGCTGCCACGGCCGGGCACCCGAACCGTCGAAGACATAGTCGCTCGAGACATGGAGGAGGGGTATGCCCTGCCGCGCGCAAGCGCTCGCCATGGCGGCGGGTGCGGCGGCATTGACCTGCATCGCAAGCGCGGTCTCCTCCTCGGCGCGATCGACGGCGGTATAGGCGGCGGCGTTGATCACGCATTCGGGCCGATGACGGGCGATGGCCGCCGCGCAGGTTTCGGGCGCGCTCAGATCCGCAGCCTGACGCCCCAGGAACACCGCGTCGGGCACGCGGGCGCGCAGGGCGCGGGCCAGCTGTCCGGTTTCGCCGAAGACAAGCGTCGTCATCCCGTGCCCAGCCTCCGCCCGACCCCGTCACGGCCGGACAATGCGCGCCACCACGGCTCGTTCTCGAGATACCAGCGCACCGTCCGCTCCAGCCCTTCGCGAAGGCCGAGCGAGGGGCGCCAACCCAGTTCGTCCCGGATGCGCGCCGGGTCGATGGCATAGCGCGCATCATGTCCGGGCCGGTCGGTCACGAAGGTGACAAGCCGCTCATGCGGGGCACCTGCGGGGCGGTGACCGTCGAGGATCGCGCAGATCATCCGCACCAGATCGATGTTTCGCACCTCGTTCTCGCCGCCGATGTTGTAGCTGCGCCCGACCTGCCCCCGTTCGAGCGCGAGCAGAAGCGCATCGGCATGATCCTCGACATAGAGCCAGTCGCGCACGTTCTCGCCCCGGCCATAAACCGGGATCGGCCGCCCCGCCAGCGCGTTCAGGATCACCACCGGGATCAGCTTTTCGGGGAAATGGAAGGGGCCGTAATTGTTGGAACAATTGGTGATGATCGTGGGCAGGCCGTAGGTTTCGTGCCACGCCCGCACGAGGTGGTCGGAGGCGGCCTTGGACGCCGAATAGGGCGAATTGGGCGCATAGGGCGTGTCCTCGGTGAACTTGCCGGTGGCGCCCAGCGTGCCGTAGACCTCGTCGGTGGAGATGTGGTGAAAGCGGAAATCGTCCGGACGCCCCGCGCCTTGCCAATAGGCGCGCACAGCCTCGAGCAGGCAATAGGTGCCGTTGACATTGGTCTCGACGAAGGTGCCCGGCCCGTCGATGGAGCGATCCACGTGGCTTTCGGCCGCGAGATGCATCACCTTGTCGGGTCGATGGGCGGCAAGGATGCGGTCAAGCGCCGCGCGATCGCGGATATCCGCCTTCTCGAAGGCATATAGCGGATCGTCGGCAACCGATGCCACGTTTTCGAGACAGGCAGCATAGGTCAACGCATCAAGATTGACGACCCCGTGGCCGCGCGCCACCGCAAGGCGCACGACGGCCGAACCGATGAACCCGGCGCCGCCAGTGACAAGGATCTTCATTGCCCGGACTCCCATGTGAAGGGCGACGCGAAATCGGCCAGCGCCGGCGCCGCCGCGTCCTTGTCGGACAGAAGCGGGCGGCCCGTCCAGCCCCAGTCGATCCCGACAGAGTCCCAGCGCACCGCGCCATCGCATTCGGGTGCGTAACGGTCGGTGCATTTATAGACGATCTCGGTTTCGTCCTCGAGCGTGAGAAAGCCGTGGAGAAATCCCGGCGGGATCCACAATTGACGGCCGTTGTCGAAGCTCAGCTCCTCGGCGTGCCATTGCCCGTAGCTCGGCGCACCGCGGCGGATGTCCACCGCGACATCCAGCAGCCGGCCGCGGCCGCAACGCACCAGCTTGCCCTGCGCGTGAGGCGGCGCCTGAAAGTGGAGGCCACGGACGGTCCCGGCGCATGCGGAGAAGGAATGATTGTCCTGGACGAAGGCGGGCAGCTCGAGGCCCGCCGCGGCCAGCGCATGGGCGTTCCAGGTCTCGGCGAAGAAGCCGCGCGCGTCGCCGAAGCGGCGCGGGGTCAGGACGAGAACGCCGGGCAAGGGGGTCTGTTCGATCTTCATCGTCGCGGTGTCTTCGGTTTCCTCGCCGGTTTCACGGCACCCGGTCCCACCGTCGGCGGCGCGCGGTCCGGGCGAGGCGTTTCCGCGTTTTGGGGCGAAACGGCGTTGCGTGGCGGACGGGCTCTGGCCGGCACTTGTGCTCCGGGCTCGGGTTGCGTTCGGGGGCGCCGGGGACACCGGCAACGCCCGGCCTGGCCGGGCGCCACAGGGCCTAGCACGGGGCCGCGGTCATGTCATCCCCGCCGCGCGCGCCATGGTTGCACCGACGGCGCGGGCTCGCTGCGACCCATCGCGACGTTGCCCCGGACCCGCTGCCGCCCCGGGCCGGACGACAGTGCCGCGCGCAGCATCCAGCGTGCGCGGCACCAACGAAGGACGAAGGCGGTCGCGCCCGCACGAGCGCGCTCGACCGGCCCGGCCAGCCTTGGCGAAAGGACGATCCGGGGCAGTGCGGCCAGTGCCAGCATCGGCTGCGCCGCCGCCCGCGCCAGCCAGCCAAGCCGGGCGCCGCGCCCCGCGGGCAGCGCCCCATGCGCCTCGCGAACCAGGCGCCGGTGCTTGGCCGCCAGCGCGGGCCAGTCGCCGCGGGTCGGATGGGCGACCGCCAGCCGTTCGTCATAGCGCAGGCCGAATCCGGCCGCACGCGCCCGCGCGCACCAGTCGCGATCCTCGGCCAAGCCGCTGCGGAACGGCCCCACACGGTCGAAGACGTCCCGGCGCGTGACCAGATTGGCGGTGACGGCAAAGCCGCACCGTTCGACATAGCGGCGACAGTCGAAGGCAAAGAGCGTCTCATAGGCCTGCGCGCCGGTTCGCGGTGCGCTGCCGCCTTCGTCGAACAGATCGACGCGCCCGCCGGTCACATCCGCAAGCGGCGCGACCGCCAGCCCGACACGCAGCCAGTCGGCCGCCGGGCGACAATCCGCGTCGATGAAGAACAGAAGCCGCGCGCGGCTGGCGTTGACGGCAATGTTACGCGCCGCGGCGGCCCCCGCATGAGGCGAGGTCAGGAAGCGCACATCGGGAAATTCGACCGCAAGCCCGCCCGTCCCTTCGGGAGAGCCGTCATCGACCACGATGACCTCGACCATCGCGGCCTCGGGCTGGCGCGACAGGCCACGCAGACAGAGCCGCAACCGCGCGTGATCGCGGAAATGCGGGATGATGACGGCCGCGACCGGAGGTTGGGCGGATACAGGCCGCGCCAACGACCCGCCACCGCCGGCCGCCCCGTCTGCACCGGCCGCCCCGCCTGCACCGGCCGCCCCGCCTGCACCGGCCGCCCCGTCTGCACCGGCTGCCCCGCCTGCACCGGCGCCGATCGGGCCCGGGGGCCGCCGCCGGTCACGCGGCACGGGACGGGCCGGGCGGTTCGTCGGCATGGCGGCATTTGTTGAGCACGATCCCCATCACCTCGGTCAGTTCGGCCAGCTGCCGCTCGGCCTGATCGATGCGCGCCAGCGGCGTCCGCTCGGCCTCGACG
>JASBUM010000253.1 GCA_030147905.1 Acidimangrovimonas sp. | reverse complement strand
GATATTTTCGAACGAAAGATGGGGCGGCACCGGGTGGTACCGCCCCTTTTGTCATGTCCGGCACTGCCCGTGACGTTTTCCGTTCGCGACATTTCCTGTCGTCTTCCTACTTGCCGGGGCGCGGGACGCATCGCAGGGTCGGCGGAACGGCCCCGGGGGCCGGGTTAACCGAGAAACAGGGGGGCGAGATGAAAACGCATAGCCGGGTTGTGGTGATCGGCGGCGGTGTCGTCGGCTGTTCGGTGCTTTACCATCTGACCAAGCTGGGCTGGTCCGATGTCATGCTGATCGAGCGCTCGGACCTCACCTCGGGGTCGACCTGGCATGCGGCGGGGGGGTTTCACACGCTGAACGGCGATACCAACATGGCCGCGCTTCAGGGCTATACGATCCGCCTTTACCGCGAGCTTGAAGAAATCACCGGCATGTCCTGCGGGCTGCATCATGTCGGCGGCATCACCCTGGCCGACACGCGCGAACGTTTCGACATGCTCAGGGCCGAGCGCGCCAAGCACCGCTACATGGGCCTCGACACCCGCATCCTCGGCCCTTCCGAGGTGAAGGAATTCGCCGAGATCGTGAATACCGAGGGCATTCTGGGCGCGCTATACGATCCGCTCGACGGTCACCTCGACCCGTCGGGCACCACCCATGCCTATGCCCGCGCGGCGCGCATGGGCGGGGCCGAGATCGTGCAGCACAACCGCGTGCTCGAAACCAATCCTCGCCCCGACGGCGGTTGGGAAGTGGTGACCGAACAAGGGACGGTGATCGCCGAACATGTGGTCAACGCCGGCGGCCTCTGGGCGCGCGAAGTGGGTGCGATGGCCGGGGTCTACCTGCCGCTTTTGCCGATGGCGCATCAATATCTGGTCACCGACGACATCCCCGAGATCTACGAACGCGGCGCCGAATTTCCCCATGTGATGGATCCGGGCGGCGAAAGCTATTTGCGCCAGGAGGGCCGCGGCCTTTGCATCGGCTTCTACGAAAAACCCTGCGAGGGCTGGGCTATTTCCGGCACGCCGTGGGAATTCGGGCATGAGCTTCTGCCCGACAACCTCGACAAGATCGCGGATTCGGTGGAATTCGCCTATCGCCGTTTTCCCGTCCTCGAACGTGCCGGCGTCAAGCGGGTGATCCACGGCCCGTTCACCTTCGCCCCCGACGGCAACCCGCTGCTGGGTCCGGTGCCGGGCCTGCGCAATTACTGGTCCGCCTGCGCGGTGATGGCCGGCTTTTCCCAGGGCGGCGGCATGGGGCTGATGCTGGCGCAATGGATGATCCATGGCGAGACAGAGCGCGACCCGCGCGGCTTTGACGTGGCGCGCTTCGGCGGGTGGACGACGCCGGGCTATACCGTGCCCAAGGTGATCGAGAATTACCAAAACCGCTTCTCGGTGGTTTTCCCGAACGAGGAATTGCCGGCGGCGCGGCCGTTCCGCACCACGCCGATGTATGACATTTTCACCGAGATGGGGGCGGTCTGGGGCCAGCAATACGGGCTTGAGGTCGCCAATTACTTCGCCGCCTGCGATGAGCCGCGCTACGAAACACCGAGCTTCCGCCGCTCGAACGCCTGGGAGGCGACGGCGCGCGAGGTGCGCGCGGTGCGCGAGGCGGTCGGTATCAACGAGGTGCAGAATTTCGGCAAATACCGCATCACCGGTACCGGCGCGCGCGCCTGGCTCGACCGCATCATGGCCGGGGGGATCCCGCAGCCGGGGCGCCTGTCGCTGACGCCCATGCTGTCGCATTCGGGCAAGATCTTCGGCGATTTCACCGTCACCTGCCTCTCCGAAGAGGAATTCCAGCTGACCGCCAGCTATGGCGCCCAGGGCTGGCATATGCGCTGGTTCGAACGCAACGGCGCGGCGGATGTCCGGGTCGAGAACATCTCGGACCGGCTCACCGGGTTCCAGATCGCCGGGCCCAAGGCGCGCGCGTTGCTCGCCCGCGTGGCCCATGGCGGCGATGGGGTGGTGGCCGATTTCCGGTTCATGGATGCGCGGCGGATGACCATCGGCATGGCCGATTGCCTGGTCCAGCGGGTTTCCTATACCGGCGATCTCGGCTTCGAGATCTATTGCGACCATATGAGCCAGCGCCATCTG
>JASBUM010000242.1 GCA_030147905.1 Acidimangrovimonas sp. | reverse complement strand
CGTCGGATCACGCTCAAAAATCCCATGTCGATCACTCCGTTGACCCCCGCTGGCTTCAGCCGGGGGAAAGGTCGCACATGGGTCAATTCTCAGTGGAATTTCTGCCGCTACCCGGGTCAGTTCTCAGCGGAAATCAACAGCCAGGGGACCGACAGGCTCGGCGAGGCGACAGCGGCGCCCTGTGGGCGCCGCGTTCCGATATCAGGCGGTTTGCCGCCGGGTAAGGGCCAGGTAGATCACGAAGCCAAGCCCCATGCCGATGAACCAGGTGAAGTTCGCGGCAACATGCAGGGCGGGCACCAGCACGCAGGCCACCGGGATGACCGCGGCCGGAACAATGGCCATCACAGCCGCCGGGTTGAAGCCGTTGCGATACCAGTACCGTCCGTCCTCGCGCATGGTGTAGAGGTCGTCCACAACGACGTTCTGCCGCTTCACCACGTAATAGTCGGCGATCAGGATCCCGAACAGCGGCCCGATGAACGACCCGAGGATGTCGAGCGTGTAGTGGATGATCTCCGGGTTGTTGTACAGGTTCCATGGCGTGATGAAGATCGAGCCGACAGCCGCAATCATGCCGCCCATCCGCCAGCTGATCCGCTTCGGCGCGACGTTCGAGAAATCAAAGGCGGGCGAGATGAAGTTGGCCACGATGTTGATGCCGATGGTCGCGATCATGAAGGTCATCGCGCCAAGGGCTACGGCGAATACGTTGTCGATCTGTGCGACCGTCTCGACCGGGTCCGTGATCATCCGCCCATAGACTGGCAGCGTGGCCGAGGTCGTCACCACGGTGAGGATCGAGAAGCCGAGAAAGTTGATCGGCAAGCCCCAGAAGTTGCCCTGTTTCACGGCCCCGAAGCTTTTGCCATAGCGCGAGAAGTCACCGAAGTTCAGCATCGGGCCGGAGAAGTAGCTGACCACCAGCGCGATGGCGTTGATCATCACCGGCAGGGCGTCCCAGCCCTTGTATTTCACCGCGCCCAGCGTCAGGCCGATGTTGCCGATCCCGGCCCGTGCCACGAGATAGACCGCCAGTGCGATCATCACCACGTAGACCGCGGGGCCGGCCCAGTCGATGAAGCGGCGGATGGCCTCCATCCCGCGCCAGAAGACCAGCGCCTGCACCACCCAAAGTACCATGAAGCAGGCCCAGCCGAGCGCCGAAAGCCCGACGAAGCCGTGTTGGGCCACATCGGCATAGGGGGCAAGGTTGGGGGCGAACTTCAGCGTCAGGACAAGGAAGGCCACCGAGGCGAGATAGGTCTGGATCCCGTACCAGGCGACCGCGATCAGGCCGCGGATGATGGCAGGAATGTTCGCGCCCTTCACCCCGAAGACCGAACGGCAGATGACAGGGTAGGGTGTCCCCGTCGCCTGGCTGGGCTTTGCCACGAGATTGCAGAAAAGTTGCACGATTACGATGCCGACCAGCAGCGACACCAACACCTGCCAGCTTACCAACCCTAGGGAAAACAGGCTTCCCGCCGTGATGTAGCCGCCGACGCTGTGGACATCGGACATCCAGAAGGCGAAGATGTTGTAGGCGCTCCAATGCTGGTCGCGCAGCGGCGCCAGATCCTCGTTTACGAGCCGGTCGTCGTAGCCGGGCTTGATCACGTAGCCCGGTTCGGCCATGACGTCTGGCTGCGCAGGGGCAAAGCCGCCCGCCGATGTGCTGGTCATTTCGCGAACTCCTTGTTGGGACTATCTTTGGATTTTTGGTTTTTGGCTACCGGCGTTGTCCCCGGCAGCCCGTGTTGCGCCGGGATACCCTTGTCCTTGCGCGGCGGCGCATAGCCGCCCAGACGCGAGGTCCGAAGACCGATCCGCGCCATTCCTTCGGCCAGCGCCACCGCCGCGGCAACGCCGTCGATCACCGGCAGCCCGTATTCTTGGGCGAGCTGTTCCGCCAGATCCGTCATGCCGGCACAGCCCAGCACCACGGCCTCGGCCCGATCCTCGATCTTCGCCCGCGCGATCTCTGCCCCGATCTTGAGCACGGCGCCGCTGCCAGGGATTTCGAGATCCAGTACCGGCACTTCCGATGCGCGCACCCGGGCGCAGCGTGCCGCAAGGCCGTAGCGGTGCATGTTGTGTTCGATCGCCGGAACCGATCGCCCGAGCGTCGTCACAACCGAGAACCGGTTTGCCAGCATTGCCGCCATGTGAAATCCGGCCTCGCCGATTCCGACCACCGGGCGATCGGTGACGCAGCGCACCGCATCCAGTCCGGTGTCGTCGAAGCAGCCGATGATGACCGCGTCCACATCCCGTTCGGCCTCGACGATCTCCAGCAGGCCGGGCACGCAAAGCGCTTCATCGTAGAAACCTTCGATGCTTGCCGGCCCGTGGATCGGATTGCGCGCAACGATTGCCGTTCCGGGTCCCGCGGCTGCCCGCGCCGCCGCGGCTATCTTCGCGGTCATCGACGCCGTGGTGTTCGGATTGACGATTAGCAGACGCATAGGAACTGTCCTGATTGGCTTATTCTGCCCCCAGTAGGAAGATTGTTAACAATCTAGTCAACAATTTTTGTTAACGGCCTGGCGGCGGGTGCGCTGCTTGCCTGCACCGTGGCGCGGGGCCTTGGCACAATCCTGCGATATGGCAATGGCTTGTGGGAAAGAGTGGCGCTCAGGAAACAGCGACGGAAGGCACCGCGCAGCCGGGGCGATCTTCACAGCCAAGGCCGCCGGCTGTGCGACTCACACCGGTGCACAGGGGCAAATCGAGGTGTCTGGTGAATGCCGCGCCCTGCCCGGCAGAAGCGACCCTGTCAGGGACGGCGGAGGACTTCCGCGAGGTCCGCAACCGAGGACGGCGCATTGCTGAGGTCGGTCGAGGCCTCGATTTCCGCCAAATGCGCCCGCATGATCTGCGCGGCCCTGTGGCCGTCGCCGTTGCGGATCGCGTCGATCAGGCTGACATGATCATGGTCGCGGCAGGGGGTGGTGCCGGGCGCACCATAGATCCCGAGGATGAGCGAGGTGCGCGTCACCAGTTCCTTCATCGTCTTGACGAGGATCGCGTTTCCGGCGGCCTCGGCTAGCCGGACATGGAACTGGCCCGACAGGCGGATCGCCTCGTGGCGGCTGCCGGTCTGCTGGGCGTGCACCTCATCGTGTATATGCGCTTCCAGCGCGGCGATCTGCGCAGCCGTTGCCCGGGACCCGACCATCTGCGCGATGGCCGGTTCGATGGCAAGGCGGGCGTCGAACACCTCGCGGGCCTGATCGGCGCTCGGACTGGCGACGAAGGCCCCGCGGTTGGAGTGCAGTTCGACCACGTCGCGGCTGGCCAAAAGCAGCAGGCAGCGACGAATCCGCATGCGGCCGACGCCGAAAGCTTCACACAGTGCCGCCTCGGAAAGCTTGGTTCCGGGGGGCAGGCGACGTTCCATCACGGCCTCGAAAAGCCGCTCCACGATCTCGGCTTCGGTAATTTCGTCACCACTTTCAGAAGCTTCTTGCAGACCCGCTGCCTGGTCCATCTTCGCCTCGTTCGGGATAGCCCTTTTCTTCAAAATACATATAGGGCCACATCGCCATCAACAAGCTGCGGGACAGATTTCCGCGGCGTCGGCAGAGGTGGCGCGGTTCTTTTGAACAGGTTCGAGCCGTTTCCCAAGTGGATTTCCGCCTTGGTTATGCCGCCGCCGGGATCGGCCGTGACGGGATGAGATGTGGCTGACCGGACGTCCGCCCGTCCAGCGACGAATACGGTCTTCTCGTGTTTTAGAACGCCAGGTAGCGGACGAGCCCTTCCCGATCGCGGGGCAATCCGCCGCGCAGCCTGCGTCGTCAGTCGCCTGTGGTGGCTGACCCGGTAGTCGTTGCGCCGTCATCGGCCCGGCCGGCCGCGTGGGCCGGCCGCGGCGGCCCGATCGGGCGCAGGAACCTCGCTTAGTCTTTGCGCGGGGCGGCCCTGCGCGGTAGACCGGCCGGCCCGCCCCGACGCCTCTTCAGCGGGTGAACTTCTTGTATTTCACCCGCGTGGGCTCCACCGCATCGGGGCCGAGACGGCGGATCTTGTCCTCTTCGTAGGCTTCGAAATTGCCCTCGAACCATTCGACATGGGCATCGCCTTCGAAGGCCATGATATGGGTGCAGAGCCGGTCGAGGAAGAAGCGGTCGTGGCTGATGACCACCGCACAGCCGGCGAAATCCTCGAGTGCATCCTCGAGCGCGCGCAAGGTCTCGACGTCGAGATCGTTGGTCGGCTCGTCGAGCAGGAGCACATTGCCCCCCGAACGCAACAGCTTCGCCATATGGACCCGGTTGCGCTCGCCCCCCGACAGAAGGCCCACCTTCTTCTGCTGATCGGAGCCCTTGAAGTTGAAGGCGCCGCAATAGGCGCGCGAATTCACCTCGGCATCGCCGAGCTGGATGATGTCGAGCCCGTCCGAGATTTCCTCCCACACCGTCTTGTCCGCGGCGAGCGTGTCGCGCGACTGATCGACATAGGACAATTGCACGGTCTCACCCAGAGAGATGGTGCCGGCATCGGGCTGTTCCTGCCCGGTGATCATCCGAAACAGGGTCGATTTGCCGGCGCCGTTGGGGCCGATGACGCCGACGATGGCACCGGGCGGAATGCTGAAGCTGAGATCCTCGATCAGCAGCTTGTCGCCCATCGCCTTCTTCAGCCCCTCAACCTCTATCACCTTGCCGCCGAGGCGTTCGCCATTGGGGATGATGATCTGCGCGGTCGAGATCTTCTCGCGCTCGGACTGGTTGGCCATCTCGTTGTATTTCTGGATCCGGGCCTTCTGCTTGGCCTGGCGCGCCTTGGCGCCGGCGCGGATCCAGTTCAGTTCGCGTTCCAGCGTCTTCTGCCGCGCCTTGTCCTCGCGCGCCTCCTGAAGCAGGCGCTTGGCCTTCTGTTCGAGCCAGCTTGAATAATTGCCCTCGTAGGGCATGCCGCGGCCGCGGTCGAGTTCGAGGATCCAGCCGGTGATCTCGTCGAGGAAATAGCGGTCATGGGTGACGATCAGGATCGTGCCCTGGTAATCGATCAGATGCTTTTGCAGCCAGGCGATGGTTTCGGCGTCGAGATGGTTCGTGGGCTCGTCCAGAAGCAGCATGTCGGGCGCTTCGAGCAAAAGCTTGCACAAGGCGACGCGCCGCCGCTCGCCGCCCGAAAGCGTGGTGACATCGGCATCATCGGGGGGGCAGCGCAGCGCCTCGAGAGAGACATCGACCTGGGCATCGAGATCCCACAGGTTCTGGGCGTCGATCTGGTCCTGAAGCTCGGCCATTTCCTCGGCGGTCTCGTCCGAGTAATTCATCGCCAGTTCGTTGTAGCGATCGAGGATCGCCTTCTTGGCGGCGACGCCGAGCATGACATTCTCGCGCACGCTGAGCGCGGGGTCGAGTTGCGGCTCCTGCGGCAGATAGCCCACGCGCGCGCCCTTGGCGGCCCAGGCCTCGCCCTGGAAATCCTTGTCGAGCCCGGCCATGATCCGCATCAATGTCGACTTGCCCGACCCGTTGACGCCGACGACACCGATCTTCACCCCGGGCAGGAAGTTCAGGTGCACGTTCTCGAAACATTTCTTGCCGCCCGGATAGGCCTTCGAGACCCCGTCCATGTGGTAGATGTACTGATAGCTCGCCATCGGATCCTCTGCGCGTTCGGATTTGCCCCTGACTTAGGCGAGATGCGCCCCGAGAGCAATTGGCCAGGGGGGCGGACCCGCATCTGCCGGACCCGTCCATGTAGCAGGCCCCGGCCGCCAATGCGTTGACATGGACGTGATCGGCGTGAAGAAAGGCGCGATATCCCGGCGGGCGGTTCGGGGCAGGAGGGGCGACAGGTGCAGGGCTTTCCCATCGCGCGCGCGGGCATGGTCATCGGATTGCTGGGCGGGTCCTTCGATCCGGCCCATTCGGGGCATGCACATCTGACGCGCACGGCGATCCGTCAGCTCGGGCTCGACCGGGTGTGGTGGCTGGTCTCGCCGGGCAATCCGCTCAAGCCCGAGGGGCCGGCGCCGATCGCGCGCCGCATGGCGCGTGCGCGCGCCGTGATGCGCGATCCGCGGGTGACGATCAGCGATCTCGAGTGCCGGCTGGGCACCCGCTACACGGCGCAGACGCTGGCGCGGCTGGCGGCGCTCTATCCCGGCGTGCGGTTCGTCTGGCTGATGGGGGCGGACAATCTCGCGCAATTCCATCGCTGGGAAAGCTGGCGCTGGATTCTCGACAACGTGCCGGTGGGCGTGATCGCCCGGCCCGGCGCGGAATGGACGGCACATAATGCGCCGGCCGCGCGCGCCTATCGCCGTGCCAAGCTGCCTCCGGCCGCGCGGCGCGCCCTCGGCCGCACGGCCGCCCCGGCCTGGTGTTTCCTCGATGTGCCGCGGGTCGATCAGTCCTCGACCGCGATCCGCGCGCGCGGAGAATGGCAACGTTGACGTGAGGCGCGGCCGCAGGGGCTTGCCGGTTCGCGCGCAATCTGGTTTCCAGATGCAACTGGACCACGAGGCGCGCATGACTGAAGATCGTTCACGGGTTTCCCGGCGCTGGATCCTTGGCGCCTTCGGGGCGGCCGGCTGGGCCTCGGCGGGGCTGCCGGCATGGGCGCTGGGCGGCGTGCCCGCCCATTCGCCCCGACCTCTCGCTCGGCCGGCCTATCTTGCCCAGGCGACCAGGGCGGCCGCGCCGACGGCGACGGAGTTGGTCGAGGCCGCGAAGCTGGGCGGCGATGTCGCCTACATGGTGATCGAGGCCGCTACCGGCCGCGTGCTGGAGGGCCACAACCGCACGATGGATCTGCCGCCGGCGAGCACGGCGAAGACCCTGACCACGCTTTATGCGCTCGAGACGTTGGGCGGAGATTTCCGCTTCGCCACCCGGCTGGTCGCGCTCGGACCGGTGTCGGGCGGCGTGCTCCGGGGCGATCTCGCGCTTCTGGGCGGGGGGGATCCGACCCTCGACAGCGACGGTCTGGCCGATCTTGCCAAGGCACTGGCTGATGCCGGGATCAAGCGGATTACCGGGCGATTCATCGTCGATCCGGGCCCGCTGCCGCGGCTGAAGCATATCGACCCGGGGCAACCGCCGCAGGTCGCCTACGATCCGGGGCTGGGTGGGCTCAACCTCAATTTCAACCGGGTGTTCTTTCGCTGGCAGCGTGTGTCCGGCGGCTATGCGCTGCGGCTGGAGGCGCGGGGCGAACGCGAAAGCCCGTTGGTCGAGGGCATGTCGATCAGCATCGTCGACCGCGAAGATCCCAGCTACGAATATGCCGACGACGGGGGGCGGGTCAAATGGACGGTGTCGCAACGCGCCCTCGGCCGGTCGGGGGCGCGCTGGCTGCCGGTGCGCAGGCCGGACATCTATGCGGGCGAGGTGTTCCGCACGCTTGCCGCGGCACGCAACGTGGCCCTGCCCGTGCCGGTGATCGCCACCGCGCCAGCCGGCGGCACGCTGCTGGCACGCCATGACAGCAAGCCCCTGCGCGACGTGCTGCGCGAGATGTTGAAATATTCGACCAACCTGACGGCGGAGCTGGTGGGGCTGACGGCCAGCTTCAAGCGTGGCGGGCCGGTCGCCACGCTTGGCGAATCGGCGCGACGCATGACCGACTGGGCGAAGGCGCGCTTCGGCATCACGGTGCGCATGGTCAACCATTCGGGGCTGAGCACGACCGACCGCCTGTCGGTGACCGATCTGGTGACCATCCTGCACGCCGGCCGGAGCGACGATCTGCGCGCGATCCTCAAGCCCGTCTATCCCCGCGACGCCCGCGGCATGCCGGAGATGCGCAGCCCGGTCAAGATCCGTGCGAAGACCGGCACGCTGAATTTCGTGTCCAACCTGGCGGGCTATGTCACCACGCCGGACCGGCAGGAGCTGATCTTTGCCATCCTCGCGGCCGATGTCGCGCGCTCCGAGGCGGTGCCGCGCGCGGATCGCGAATTTCCGGCAGGCGTCGGCTATTGGACCGGTCGGGCGCACAAGCTGCAACAGGAGCTGATCCTGCGCTGGGCGGCCGTCTACAACGCGCCGCTTCCCGCGCCCGTGGTGACCCCGCCCGCGCTGACCCCGGCCGCCGTACCGAAGGGCGGCCCACGATCGGGCGCGGGGCCTGCCCGTCAGGGATGAGCACCCCCGCGGCCCCTGGCGCCCCGCCCACGGCTTCGCGCAGGGCTTCCTACGGGCTTGCGCGCGGGCGGCTTCGCATTGCTCAGGCTCGCCAGAACCGGGGCATCAGGACGACGAAGACCGCCAGCAGGCCCAGCCGCCCCAGCAGCATGGCGGTGATCATCACCCATTTTGCGAAGGCCGAGAAGGCGACCATGGTCCCGGTGGGCTCGGTCATCGCGCCGAAGACGTAGCCGATGTTGCCGATCGAGGTCCAAACCCCGAGCAGCGAGGATTCGATATCGGCCCCGGTCAGCGAGATGAGGATCGCGCCCACCATGATCGTCAGGATGTAGCCGGTGATGTACATCACCACCTGATTGATGACATCGGTTTCGACCACCACGCCGTCATAGCGGATCGGGGCCAGGCGGTTGGGGGAATGCACCTTCTGGATCTGCGCCACGATCGCCTTGCCGAGGATGATCGTGCGAAAGACGGTGAAGGCGCCGGAGCTGGACGAGCTGCAGCCGCCGATCAATCCGACGACGAAGGCCACCACCAGCGCGAAGTCCCCCCAGCCGGCGACGTTGGAAGTGCTGAATCCGGTGCCGGTGAAGATCGAGACCAGGTTGAACAGCGTGGTGCGAAAGACCGGCTCCAGCCTGCCGGTGCCGGTCGCCATCCGGTAGACGACGACGATCCCCACCGCGATCGCGATCCAGCGCAGGAAGGCGCGCACCTGCTTGTCGAGCAGCATCGGCCGCGCCTGACCGCGGATCATCTGCACGAAGCGGATGTAGGGCATCGCCGACAGGATCATGAAGACCGCGCCGGCATATTCCGCCGGTCCGGCATATTTTCCGAACGAGGCGTCGGAAGTGGAAAACCCGCCGGTGGCCACGGTGGCGAAGCTGTTGACCACGGCATCGAGCGGCGTCATCCCGAAGGCGTAATAGGTCAGGATGCAGGCCAGCGTCAGCAGGATGTAGAAGATCAGCAGCGCCCGCGCGATGTCGCGCGCCCGCGGCAGGATCTTGCCCATCGTGTCGAAGCCCTCGGTCATGAAGAACTGCATGCCGCCGACGCGCATCATCGGCAGGAAGATCATCGCGATAAAGGAGATCCCGAGGCCGCCAAGCCAGTTCAGCGTGCCGCGCCAAAGCAGCACGCCCTGCGGCAGGTGGTCGAGCCCGGTGAAGACCGATGATCCGGTCGTGGTGATGCCCGACACGGCCTCGAAATAGGCATCCGTGAAGCCCGCATGCGGCGCGCCGATCATGAAGGGGATGGCCCCGAAAAGCGGGATCATCGTCCAGATGGAGGTGGTCAGCAGGAACGCCTGTCGCACCGAGAGCGATTCCACCCGGCGCGAGTGGCAGGCCAGAGCCAGAAGCGTCCCGGTCAGGCTGGTGGCCGCCGCGCTGGCGAGGAAGGCCGTCCAGTTGGCGCTGCCGCTCATCAGGTCGAGCAGCATCGGCACCAGCATGATCAGCCCCAGCACCCCCAGCGCATAGCCCAGGATGTAGCCGATGGGACGGATGTCGATGGCGCCGGGATGGCGGTCCGGCGCCCCGGAGGCGAGGGGATCGACGATCTCGGCCGGGATGGGAGCCTGGCGCGCCATCGTGCCGGATCAGGGCCGCGCGAAACGGGCGCGTGCGCCGCGCTCGATGGCGGCGGCGTGAAGCCGGTCGATGGCGAAGGCGTCGCGGATCTCCTCAAGCAGGCGCAGCTCGGTCTGGATCAGCTTGCCGTCCGCTGCCGCGACGTCGCAGGCCAGCGCATATGCGGTTTCGTACAGGCGCTCGGGCAGGGCGGCGCGCATCAGCCCGAACAGCGCGTCGAGCCCGTCCTCTTCCTCGAACAGATCGAAGACGATCTCGCCCACGCGATGCAGGCGGTCGCGATCGTAGCCGGCGAAGATGGGCAGGTGGTCGACGATGTCCTCGATCATCACCAGCTCGACAGTGCGGATCTGCTCGTCCGAGGCGGAAATGGCGATCATCACGGCAACCAGGGCGTCCTGCGGGGTCATCGGGGCGGTGTCGCGGCGCATCGGCGGGTCCTTCGTTCTGACGTCGCGCGCAAGATATGGAGCACGCCCTCCGGGGGCAAGACCAAAGGGCCGGCGAGGCCGGGTCGCGGTTCGGGGACCTGCACGCGACGGTTCCGCCCCTTGCTGCCGCCGACCCGGTTCGTGCCGGCCCCGCCCATGGCGCCTCGTCAGGGCTGATGTCGTCGATGGCGCCCGTCCCGCCCCTGTCAATGTTGACCTCGGCGGGCGGGTTCTCTAGTAGCCATGAGCGGCGGGGCGCTGGGCCCCGCGCGAGTGAAAGCCCACCGATATGACTTCCTTTCGCGACGCCGCATTGCAGTCGAAAGCCTGGCCCTTCGAAGAGGCGCGGCG
>JASBUM010000219.1 GCA_030147905.1 Acidimangrovimonas sp. | reverse complement strand
CCGTCATGGCCCGATGGATCATGGCCGAGAAATGCCCCGATCTTGACGCCGCCTATGCCCTCGACGGGCCCGAGGCGTCGCGCCGGCTCTATCGCGACTGGTCGCAGAGCTACGACGACGATTTCGCCCGTGCCCGTGGCTACCGGCTGCCGCGGGCGGTGGCCGGGGCCCTGCTGCGCGCCGGGGGGACGGCGGGGCCGGTCCTTGACGTCGGCGCCGGCACGGGCCTTGTGGCGGCCGCGCTGGCGGAGGCCGGCGTCGGCCCGATCGATGCGCTCGACCTCTCGCCCGAGATGCTGGAGGTGGCGCGCCGCAAGGGGCTTTACCGTGCGCTCTTCTGCATGGACGTGACCGCGGCGGGGATGGCAATTGCCGAAGGCACCTATGCGGGGATCGTCAGTGCCGGAACCTTCACCCACGGCCATGTCGGCCCCGAGGGGATCCGCGCCCTGTTGCCGCTTGCCGCGCCGGGCGGGATCTTCGCGCTGTCGATCAACGCCGGGGTCTACCGGAGCGAGGGTTTTGCCGATTGCCTCGCGGCGCTGTCGTCGCGGATCACCCGGCCGCGGGCGGTACCGACGCCGATCTACGGCCCGGCGAGCGGCACCGCGGGGGCGGATGCCCATGCCGGAGATACCGCGCTTGTCGTGACCTTCCGAAAACGTCGCGGTGCCTGATCCGGTCTAGCGCGTGGGCACCGGGCTTTCCCCGCGATAGTCGTAGAACCCGCGTTTGGTCTTGCGCCCGAGCCATCCGGCCTCGACATATTTCACCAGAAGCGGACAGGGGCGGTATTTGGTATCCGCCAGCCCCTCGTGCAGCACGTTCATGATCGCAAGACAGGTGTCGAGCCCGATGAAATCGGCCAGTTCCAGCGGCCCCATCGGGTGATTGGCCCCGAGCTTCAGCGATTCGTCGATAGACCGCACCGAACCCACGCCTTCATAGAGCGTATAGACCGCCTCGTTGATCATCGGCATCAGGATGCGGTTGACGATGAAGGCGGGAAAATCCTCGGCGGAGGCGGCCGTCTTGCCCAGCCGCTCGACCACGCTCAGAAGTGCCGCATAGGTCGGCTCATCGGTTGCGATGCCCCGGATCAACTCGACCAGCTGCATCACCGGCACCGGGTTCATGAAGTGGAACCCCATGAATTTCTCCGGCCGGTCGGTCCGGCTGGCCAGCCGGGTGATCGAGATCGACGAGGTGTTCGAGGTCAGGATCGTCTCGGGCTTCAGATGCGGAAGGAGATCCTCGAAGATCGCCTGTTTCACGGTCTCGCGCTCGGTGGCGGCCTCGATGATCAGGTCGCAATCGCCCAGATCGGCCAGCCGGAGCGTGGTGGTGATCCGCGCCAGCGCGGTGTCGCGCTGTTCGGCCGTGACCTTGTCGCGCGCGACCTGGCGGTCGAGATTGCGCGCGATCAGCGTCAGCGCCCGGTCAAGCCCGTTCCGGTCGATGTCGTTGAGCAGCACGTCGAAACCTGCCAGCGCGAAGACATGGGCGATGCCGTTACCCATCTGTCCGGCGCCGACGACGCCGACCTTCCTGATCTCCATCTTCCGCTCTCCATCGGTTGCGCCCGGACCTTAGGCACCCCCGCGCGCCCTGCGCAAGACCATGTATCGGTGAAAATTCGTCTCAACCCCCGAGTTTATCCATTTGGCAATGCCTGTGCTCCACGATGGCGGCGGGTGCGAAAAACATGGGTGGGTAACGATGTCCTATGCACATCGGGGCGAGGGGGCCCTGAACTATCATCTTTGCCGCTACGGCGGCTCAAAGCTGCTGTTTCGCGGGCCGTTCCAGCGGCCCGAGGGCCGCTACGCCGCGGTATTCGGCGGCGCCGAGACCTATGGGCGTTTCGTCCGTCAGCCGTATCCGGCCCTGATCGCCGCGGCCACAGGCCTGCGCCTGTTCAATTTCGGCTACATGAATGCAGGCCTCGATGCTTTCCTGAAGGATGCGGAGATCATGGATATCGGCGCCGGCGCGCAGATGAACGTGGTGCAGATCATCGGTGCGCAGAACATGTCCAACCGGTTCTATACGGTGCATCCGCGCCGCAACGACCGTTTCCTGCGCGCGTCCTCGGCGCTCAAGCAGCTGTATGAAGATGTCGATTTCACCGAGTTCAACTTCACCCGCCACTTGCTCCGCCATCTTCAGGCCCGGTCGCCCGAACGGTTCGTGCGCGTCGCCGAAGAGCTGAAGACCGCATGGGTTGCGCGCATGAAGACGCTGGTCGCGCGACTGCGCGGGCGGGTGATCCTGCTGTGGCTGGCCGATCATGCACCGATGGAGCGTGACGCTTCGCTGGAACTCGCGGCAGAGCCGTTTCTCGTCGATGCGCAAATGATCGCCGCCGTGCGTGACGACTGCGCCGATTATCTGGAGCAGGTGGCGTCGCCCGAGGCTCGCGCGCAGGGCACCGCAGGCATGGTGCTCGACGAATTCGACTGTTCTGTCGCGGCGGAACTGCCGGGGCCCGCGGTTCATGACGAAATCGCGCGGGCGCTGGCGCCAAGGCTGCGCGATCTGATGCGCGATGACGGGGATCCGCCCGAGGGCTGACCGCCGGCAAGCGCGGTCGGCACGGCAGCTGCCGGCGGCGCGGCATCGCTTTCACGCCGCGCCTATCCATCCATGCAGCCCCCGGCCCGGGTCAGAGCTTTTCGATCAGCTCGGGCACGGCAGTGAAGAGATCGGCGACCAGCCCGTAATCGGCGACCTGAAAGATCGGTGCCTCTTCGTCCTTGTTGATGGCCACGATCACCTTGGAATCCTTCATCCCCGCGAGATGCTGGATCGCCCCCGAGATGCCGACGGCGACGTACAGCTCGGGCGCGACCACCTTGCCGGTCTGGCCCACCTGCCAATCGTTGGGCGCATAGCCCGAATCGACCGCGGCGCGGCTGGCGCCCACCGCGGCGCCCAGCTTGTCGGCCAATTTCTCGATCAGGGCGAAATCGTCCTTGCTGCCGACACCGCGCCCGCCCGAGACCACGACCTTGGCCGAGGTCAGTTCGGGCCGATCCGAGGCCGCAACCTTGTCCTCGACCCATTCCGAAAGGTCCGGGTTGTCGCCCGCACCGATGGATTCCACCGGCGCATTGCCGCCCGCGCCGGCGGCGTCGAAGGCCGATGTGCGGATCGAGACCACCTTGATCTTGTCGGAGGACTTGACCGTCTGGATCGCGTTGCCGGCGTAGATCGGCCGCTCGAAAGTCTCGCCGTCGACGACGCCCGAGACATCCGAGATCACCATCACGTCGAGAAGTGCCGCGACCCGCGGCAGCACGTTCTTGGCATCCGTGGTCGCCGGCGCCACGATATGGCTGTAATCGCCGGCAAGGCCCACGATCAGCGCCGCCGTCGGCTCGGCCAGGCGGTGGCCGAGGCTCGGATCCTCGGCGCAGAGCACCTTTGCCACGCCCTCGATCCTGGCCGCTTCGGCCGCGGCATCGGCGGCCTTGGCCCCGGCACACAGCACCGTCACATCGCCCAGACCCTTGGCCGCACTCACCGCCTTGGCGGTCGCGTCGAGCGCCAGCGCGCCATCGGTCACTTCACCCAGCAGCAAGACGGCCATCAGATCACCCCCGCTTCGTCTTTAAGTTTCGCGATCAACTCATCCACGGAACCGACCTTGACCCCGGCCTTGCGCCCTTCGGGCTCGGTGGTTTTGACCACGCTCAGCCGCGGCGTGACGTCGACGCCGTAATCCGCGGCGGTCTTTTCCTCGAGCGGCTTCTTCTTGGCCTTCATGATGTTGGGCAGGCTGGCATAGCGCGGCTCGTTGAGGCGCAGATCGACGGTGATCACCGCCGGCATCTTGACCTTGATCGTCTGCAAGCCGCCATCGACCTCGCGGGTGACCAGCGCGTGATCGCCCTCGATCGTCAGTTCCGAGGCGAAGGTGCCCTGGCTCCAGCCCAGAAGGGCGGCGAGCATCTGGCCGGTGGCGTTCATGTCGTTGTCGATCGCCTGCTTGCCGGCCAGGATCAGGCCGGGCTGTTCCTCCGCGACCACCTTGGCCAGCAGCTTGGCCACGGCGAGCGGCTCGATATCCTGGTGCACGTCATCGGCGGCGGTGATCAGGATCGCGCGGTCCGCGCCCATGGCCAGCGCGGTGCGCAGGGTTTCCTGCGCCTGTTTGACGCCGATCGAGACGACGACGATTTCCTCGGCCTGGCCGGCCTCCTTGAGCCGGATCGCCTGTTCGACGGCGATCTCGTCGAACGGGTTCATCGACATTTTCACATTGGCCAGATCGACACCCGATCCGTCCGCCTTGACGCGGACCTTCACGTTGTAGTCGATCACCCGTTTCACAGGCACAAGCACCTTCATCGGCGTGTCTCTCCCTTAACCGGCGCCCGCCGCAATCAGGCGGGCCAACGCAAACTCTCTGTCGGTGTTAGACGCTCCGCAACGCGGATTACAGGCCAAAATCGACGCACCGGCCCATGACGACGTCGCGTTTCAGGCCTCGCGGGTGGCGCCCGGCGCCCACAGGACGTCCGCGCGGCCCTCGTCGTTGGCGATGCGGGCAGCGACGAAGAACCAGTCGCTCAGGCGGTTGAGATAGCGCAGCGCCGCCGGGTTGACCGATTCATGCCCGCCCAGTGTCACGGCAAGCCGTTCGGCCCGCCGCGCCACGGTGCGGCACAGATGCAGATGGGCCGCGAGCGGCGTGCCGCCCGGCAGCACGAAACTGCGCAAGGGGCTGAGGCGCGCGTTCATCGTGTCGATCTCGGATTCGAGCCGGGCGACCTGCGCGTCGATGATGCGCAACACCGGATGCGGCGCCTCGGCGTCCCGTTCCATCCCGGGGCGGCACAGGTCGGCGCCGAGGTCGAACAATTCGTTCTGGATACGTGCCAGGGCGTCGTCCATTCCCTCCCGCGCGTGAAGCCGTGCGAGGCCGAGCCCCGCGTTCAGCTCATCGACCGTGCCATAGGCTTCGACCCGCGGCGAATCCTTCGCCACGCGCGTCCCATCGCCCAGCGCGGTTTCACCCTTGTCGCCGCCGCGCGTGTAGATCCGGTTGAGAACGACCATCAGAACCCTCCGCCATGCCTGAAATAGACATAGGCGAGGATCAGCACGATGGCTACGGCTTGCGCATAGATGCGCCAGCGCATGATCCGATTGGCGTTGCGGTCGTGGAACTTGCCGCCGAGGCCGAAGGAGCCGACCCCGACCATCAGGATGACCAGTACCGCCAGCACGGCGACGACAACGATGATGAACAGTGGATCGTGCAACATGGGGCGCGCCCTCCTCTGCCCCAAGATGTAGCGCGGGGCAGGGCCAAACCGAAACGGTTTCGCATCCGCGGCGGGAATTCGCCGCAGGCTTCAGCCCCGGCTGAGCAGCCTGTCAAGCAAGCCGCCCGGCAATGCGCGTCGCGCCATCGCGGCGATTCGCGTGGGCAGCGTGACATGGTAGCGCGCACGCGGGCGCGGGCTTTCGAGCGCATGGATCAGCGCGCGCGTCACCGCCGCCGGCGGCAATTCGAAGCGGTCGGGGCCATTGTCCTTGTAGAGCCGCGGCAAGAGCTGGCCGCGATATTGCTCCGCCCGGGCCGAGGCCTGCCAGTCGACCCAGCGCTCGAAGGGAGCGATTGCGTTCTGGCGAAACCGGGTGCCGATCGGGCCGGGTTCGATCAGGATCACCTTGATCGGCGTGTCGGCCATTTCCATCCGCATCACGTCGCTCAGGCCTTCAAGCGCGAATTTCGTGGCGACATAGGCACCGCGCCATCTGGCGCCGAAGAAACCGAGGACCGAGGAGTTGTTCACGATGCGCCCGTGCCCCTGCGCCCGCATCAGTGGAATGACCTTCCGGGTCAGGTCATGGGTGCCGAAAAGATTGGTCTCGAAGATCTCGCGCAAGGCGCCGCGCGGCAGATCCTCGACCGCGCCGGGGCAGGCGAAGGCGCCGTTGTTGAACAGCGCATCAAGCCGTCCGCC
>JASBUM010000217.1 GCA_030147905.1 Acidimangrovimonas sp. | reverse complement strand
GCCGCATCCCCGATCCGTCCCGGCCCGTCCGGCCGGATCGGAAACCCCTGCCCTGCCCTAGCGCAGATCCGGCAGCTTGTAGTCGTGGAACTGCTCGCGCAGCGTCAGTTTCGAAACCTTCCCCGTCGCCGTCAGCGGCAGACTCTCGACAAAGACGACATCGTCGGGAAGCTGCCATTTGGCGAAATGTTCGCCCAGAAGCGCGAGCAGATCCCCGGGCTCGGGCCGGCCCTCGGGGCTGGGGACGACGACCAGCAAGGGCCGCTCGTCCCATTTCGGATGGGGCACCGCGATCACCGCGCAATTGGTCACCTGGGGATGCGACATCACCACATTTTCCAGATCCAGCGACGAGATCCATTCGCCACCCGATTTGATCAGATCCTTGGACCGGTCGGTGAGCGTCAAAAAGCCGTTCGGGTCGATCTTGGCGATGTCCCCGGTGGCGAACCAGCCCTCGGCGTCAAAGACCTTTGCGCTGGCTTCGGGATTGTCGAAATATTCCGAGATCACCGTATTGCCGCGCACGTAAAGCTCGCCCTGCGCCTTGCCGTCATGGGGCTGACGCGCGCCGTTCTCACCCACGATCTTCAGATCCACGCCGAAGACACGCCGCCCCTGGGTCATCTTGAGCGCGATGCGCTCGGCCTCGGGCCGCGCGGCGAGATAGGCGGGCAGATTGCCCTGGGTTCCGATCGGGCTCATCTCTGTCATGCCCCAGGCGTGGCAGACATTGACGCCGCGGTCCTCGAAAGCCTCGATCATGGAGCGGGGCGCCGCCGAGCCGCCGATGACCACGTCGCCGAAGCCCTTGGGAAGCCGGCCCTGGGCACGGATCTCGGCCAGAAGGCCAAGCCATACCGTGGGCACGCCCCAGGCCGAATAGACCCCTTCCGCGTCCATCAGGCGAAACAGGCTCGGCCCGTCGAGCGCCGGGCCGGGAAAGACCAGCGACGCACCCGCAAGCGGCGCCGCATAGGGCAGCCCCCAGGCGTTGACGTGGAACATCGGCACCACCGGCAGCACCTTGTTGCCGGCGCGCAGGGCATCGGCCACCCCGATCGCCACGATCATCGCATGCAGCACGGTCGAGCGATGGGAATAGAGCGCGCCCTTGGGATTTCCGGTGGTGCCCGAGGTGTAGCACAGGCTCGAGGCCGTATCCTCGGGGAAATCGGGCCAGTCGATCGCCTCGGGCTCGCCTTCAAGGATCTCCTCGTAGCACAGCAGATCGAGCGTGCTTTGCGGCATATGCGCCCGGTCGGTCATGACGACGAAACGCATGCCCTCGGGGCAATGCGGGGCCAGTTTCTCGATCAGCGGCACGAAGGCAAGATCGAGAAACAGCAGGCTGTCGCCGGCATGGTTGAAGATATAGGCCATCTGCTCGGGCGGCAGGCGCGGGTTGACCATGTGGCAGATCGCACTGATGCCCGAAATGCCGTAGTAAAGCTCCAGATGCCGGTAGCCGTTCCAGGCCAGGGTGGCGAGCCGGTCGCCGGGCCTGACGCCAAGCTTGGCGGTCAGCCCGTGGGCCAGTTGCGCGGTGCGCCGGGCAAGTCCGGCATAGGTGGTGCGGTGGATGTCGCCCTCGCTGCGCACCGAAACGACCTCGCCCTGCGGATGTGCCGCCGCCGCATAACCCAGAATGTCCGTGATCTTCAGCGGACGGTGCATCATCAGCCCTTGCATGCCTTCCTCCCATTTTTCCGCCTCGGTGGGCGTTTTGCCTTGCGGAATATCGTTTCGAAATAAATAAATCAGAACAAAGCCGATGGGGGAAGATCATGACAGACAGGATGCGCAGAATTGTTCTGGCCAGCCGTCCCGAGGGACGTCCCGGCCCCGGAAATTTCCGCCTTGAAGAGGCACCCGCCCCCGAACCCGGCGAGGGCGAGGTGCTGGTGGCGGTCCGTTACCTCTCGCTCGATCCCTATATGCGCGGACGCATGGACGGCGGCAAATCCTATGCCAAGCCGGTGGAACTGGGCGCCGTGATGGAAGGCGGCGCGGTGGGCGAGGTGATCGCCTCGCGCCATCCGGGGCTGGCGGCGGGGGATTTCGTCATGGGCATGTTTGGCTGGTGCAGCCATGCGGCGGTGCCGGGCGCGGGTCTGCGCAAGCTCGACCCTGCCGCGGGACCCATTCAAACCGCGCTGGGGGTGCTGGGCATGCCGGGGTTCACCGGCTGGTTCGGTCTGAACGAATACGGCCGGCCCAAGGCGGGCGAGACGCTCGTCGTCGGCGCCGCGACCGGGCCGGTGGGCTCGATGGTCGGGCAATTGGCCAAGGCGGCGGGGCTGCGCGCCGTGGGCGTTGCCGGCGGGGCGGAAAAATGCGCGCTCGCGGTCGAGGAATTCGGCTTCGACGCCTGTATCGACCACCGCGCCGCGGCGGATGCGCGCGCCTTGCGCGCCGAATTGGCCAAGGCCTGCCCCGACGGCGTGGATATCTATTTCGAGAATGTCGGCGACAAGCTCCTTGAGGCGGTGCTCGGCCTGATGAACCCGCATGGGCGGATGCCGATCTGCGGCATGATCGGCTGGTATGATCTGGGCGGGCTGGGCGGCGGCCCGGCGCCCGAGGGGCGCGATCGCCTGCCCCTGGCCTGGCGCACGATCCTGGTCAACAAGCTGTCGGTCAACGGCTTCATCATCTCCGATCATTTCGACCGCTTCCCCGCCTTCCTGGCCGAAGTGGCGCCGATGGTCGCCGACGGCCGCATCCGCTACCGCGAGGACATACGCGAGGGGCTGGAAAACGCGCCCGAGGCCTTCCTGTCGATGCTGCGGGGCGGGAATCTGGGCAAGCAACTGGTGAAGGTGGCCTGAGATGCGACTGTTCGACCTCAGCGGCAAGAACGCCGTCGTCACCGGCTCGACCAAGGGAATCGGCCGGGCCATCGCCAGCGCCCTGGCCGAGGCCGGGGCGCGGATCGTCATATCCTCGCGCACGGCCGAGGATTGCGCGCGCGTGGCGGGCGAGATCAGCGCCATGCACGGCGAAGACCCGGAGCCGCGGGCGGTGCCGATCGCCGCCAATGTTTCGGACGCCGCCGCGCGCGATCACCTGATCGACGAGGTCGAGCGGCAATTGGGACCGGTCGATATCCTCGTCTGCAACGCCGCGGCGAACCCCTATTTCGGCCCCTTCCTCGAGGCGCCCGACGACGCGTTCGACAAGGTGATCGAGGTCAATATCCGCGCCAACATGCGCCTTGCCCGCCGGGTGGTTCCGGGCATGAAGGCGCGCGGCGGCGGCGCGATCATCGTCATCTCCTCGATCGCCGCCTTCAAGGGCGGGGACGAGCTGGGCCTATACGGGCTGTCCAAGGCTGCCGATCTGCAATTGGTGCGTAATATCGCCGCCGCCCACGGCGCCGACAACATTCGCGCCAACGCGATCGCACCGGCGCTGGTCAGGACCGAATTC
>JASBUM010000214.1 GCA_030147905.1 Acidimangrovimonas sp. | reverse complement strand
CAAGGATCGGAGGCCGGCTGCGGTCGTCGTGGCCGTTGGCCCGCGCGGGTCATGATGCGCCTTCAGCGCGGAACCACGCGGTCGTAGACCGACATGTCGAAAAGCTGTGCAAAGTCCACCCAGCGGCGGAGCGTGCCGATTTCCTGCTGGAAAGCCTGGAGCCGCTCGCTGCCGTCGACGATGGCGCGCGGGTCGGCGATGAACGAATCCGCCGAACGTCGCATCGCCGCTTCGATGACCGTGCGGTCGAGCCGCCCACCGCCCACATATTTGGCAACCAATGGTACCGTGGCCTGAGGCTCCTCGCGCAGCAACCGGGTGGCGCGGACATGGGCCCTGACCAGCTTTTCGACCGCGGTGGCGTGGCTGCGCAGGACCGTCTCGCGCACGGCAAGGACCGCGCCCGGCTGCTCGGGAAAGAGCGCGGATCCGCGGCTGACGATCCGCGCCTGCGCATCTGCGGCCAGCACGGCCCCCACCACCGGCTCGAGCAGCACCGCTCCATCCGCCCGCCCCGCCAGCAACGCGGCCTGTGCGGCGGCGGCGCCCTGATGGACGATCTCGACCGCGGCGGGATCGACGCCAAGCTGCCGGCGCAGCCAGTATTGCATCACCGTGTCGGGGACCGAACCCGCCGGAAAAGTAGAGATCACCGGCCGGCGCCCGTGATCGGCGGTGAACCGCGCGATCGCGGTTTCGGGATCCGAATCGAAATAGGGCGCGAGATTGCCGCGCGCGACGGCCACGATCTGGTTCATTCCCGCGGCCGCGACGATCTTCAGGTTGACCCCGCGCGCCCGCGCCACCATCACCGGCCCCACCCCAAGATAGACCGCGTCCAGCCGCCCGTCGAGCAGCGCGTCGACCATCGCCGGGCCGCTCTGGAAGCCGACCATCCGTGGCGCGATCCCCGCGGCGTCCATCCACCCGCGTTCCAGCATGACGAATACCTGCGCCACGGGAAGGATCGGCATATAGCCGATCTCCAGCGATTCCCGCGCCTGCGCGGACGGCGCCCGCATGCCGGCAAGCAGTGCGACGGCCAGCAGGAGCGAAAGGATACGTTTCATGGGCCTCTCCGTCTTCACCGGGCCCGTCCTGACACATCCGCCTTAAGAATGTGACAATGCCGCCCGGAAACATCGGCCCGAAAGTGCCGCGGCAGGGCCGCCGTGCGCGCCGTTTCCCGCCTGTCGCCTGCCCCGCGGCGGCACGATCCCGCCGGGGTGCGGCGGCTTGGCCTGGGCATGCTTGCGCGCATGGCACAACCGCCCGACGCTCTGCCCGAACGGCGCGGCGGTATGGCCCCGGGTAATGGTCCCGGGTGACCGGTCTGGTCGTGGATTCGGATTTCGGAAAAGGAGAATGTGCATGTCAGATCATGTCTTTGTCACTGCGGAACAGGTCCGCAAGACATGCCGGGAGCTGGGAATCTCGGACTGGAGCGAGAAAACGGATGAATCCGTCGACAAGGATGAGGCCGAGATCGTGCGCAAGCATGTGGGCGCCGATGCCAACGACATACCGCTCGAGGAATTCCGCGCCGGTCTTGCGGTGGAGCTGGAACACGGGCGGATCTATCCGGATGCGAATGTCACCGGAAACCACCCGATCGCCACCGGCTTGATCGTGCTGGCCCACCTCAAGGAGGGGCTGGATTATTACGCGCGGCTCGAATGTATGGAGCTGGAAATGGAGCTGGACGATGCGCTCGCGGGCAGCGATGCGGAGCGCGCACGCGACAGCCGCCTCAAGCTGTCGAAGGCGCGGGCCGCTCTGGACGAGCGTGTCCGCAAACGGCTGGAGAAAGAATAGGTCGGGTCTTCGGCGCCGCGCGCAACCCGCGCCCCGTGCGGCGGTTTCGCCTCCGGTCGCGTTCAGAAGCCGCCGGCGCCGGGCAGATTGCGCCGCGGCGTCACCGTCAGGCGCATGCCCCCCCGCGGCCATAACGTGACCCGCGCCAGCGGCTCGGGCGCGGGGCCGCCGGGCCATGCGAATTCGGCGCCGCGCAACAGGGTCGCCAGCATGGCGATCCCCTCGACCCGCGCGAAGACCGACCCGATACAGATCCGTGGACCGTATCCGAAGGGCATGTATTGCGTCCGCCGGATCGCGATGCGCGCCTCGGGGGCGAACCGCTCGGGGCGGAACCGCTCGGGTTCGGTCCACAGCCGGCGATGGCGGTGGATCGCCCATATGGGGATGAACAGGACCGAGCCTGCTTCGATCCGCAGGCCGCCAAGCTCGCAATCCTCGCGTGCGAGCCGGGTCAGCACCGGTGCCGGGGCGTAAAGCCGCATCGCCTCCTCGAAGACCTGACGCGTCAGCGTCAGGCGCGCGATGTGATGGCCCTCGATCGGCCCGTTTCCGGCCACCGCGAATGCCTCCTCACGCAATGCCTGCTGCCAGGCGGGCTCCTGCGCCAGGATGAACAGCGTCCAGATCAGGGCCTTGGCCGTGGTCTCGTGCCCGGCGTTGAGAAAGGTCAGCAGGTTGTCGACGAGCCGCCCGCGCGCGATGGCGCCGCGACCCTCCGGTGCCTCGGCGGCCAGCAGCCGGGCCAGCAGATGGCCACCCCCGACGGCGCCGGTCGCCAGCCAACGATCAAGCATGCCCTCCACAGCCCGGCGCATCGCCTGCGCGGCGCGGCGCAGCCGACCGCGGCCCGGATGCCAGCCCCAGTCGGGCAAACCGGCAAGGCTGGCCGCTATGACCCAGCTTGTCGCGTTTAGATATTCCTCTACCGCACGCTGAATCGCGGCCGCCTCGGGCATCGCCATAGACCCGAACAACGTGCGGCTGATCGCGTCATAGGCCGCCGCGGTCAGGTCCCGGCCGATCCGTCGCGCCGCGCCCCCCTGCCCCCGCCAGCGCGTCAGCAGGTCTGCGGCGGCGCCGGCCATGTCGGGTACATAGGTCAGGATCTCTTCGTGGCGGAAGGCTCCCGACACGGCGTGGCGCTGCCATCGCCAGTCGTCGCCCTGCGCGGTCAGGATGCTTTGGCCCAGCGGATCGCCGAAGACGCGCTGCTCGAGGGGCGGCTTGGGAAATTCCTCGTTGGCGGCACGGAAGACAGTCTCGGTCAGTTCGGGGTCGGTGATCCAGGCCGTCCGAAGCCCAGCGATGCGGCAGGGCACGATCGGTTCCTCGTAGACCGCGCGCGGCAGGCAACGAAGCGGATTGCGGATGAAGTGGTAAAGGAAAGCCGGCGGCGCAAGCATTTGCTCTGGCGGAGCGATCGCGCTCCAGTCCCGGGCCGAGGGCGCGGGGATGTGGCCGTCAATGCAAGGTCGCTCTCCCATCGGTCCTCGGCATGGCTCGGGCCCGGCGAGAAGTCATGCACATATCATGATGTATTTCAATCATCTTCCCCGGAGCGCTGGCCGATGACCGGCGCGGGGAAGGCGATGCCGGGTGTGGGGCGCTTGCCGTGGCCGTCAGTTTCGCCCCGCCAGCGTCTGGTTCAGCGCCAGCGCGACCAGCGTCACCACCGCGCCGGACAGCAGGTAGCCCCCCGCCGCAGGCAGCCCGAAGCGCGTGGCCAGGAACAGCGCCACGAAGGGCGCGAAGCCCGCCCCGATCAGCCACGCGATATCGGAGGTCAGGGCCGAGCTGGTATAGCGCCGGTGGCCATCGAAATTCGACGCCACCACCCCCGAGGACTGCCCGAAGGCCAGACCCAGAAGCAGGAAGCCGATGACGACATAGGCGATCTCGCCGATCTCGCCGCCCGAAAGCATCTGCGGCGCAAAACCCGAAAACGCGGCGATCGCCCCGGCCGAGACGCTCAGCAGGATGCGGCGGCCATAGCGATCGGCCAGAAGCCCCGAGGCCACGATCGCCCCCACCCCCAGCGCCGCGGCGACGCTTTCGAAGACCAGGAAGCGCGTCGGCGAATCGGGCGTCTCCAGCACCACCCAGGACAGCGGGAACACGGTCACCATGTGGAACATCGCGAAGCTCGCCAGCGGTGCGAAGGCCCCGAGCAGGATGTTGCGCCCCTCGACCCGCGCGGTCGCGATCACCGGTGACGGTTGCAGGTCGCGGTTCCTGAACAGACGTTCGAATTGCGGGGTGGAGATCATCCGCAGCCGCGCGAACAACGCAACGACGTTGATCGCGAAGGCGACGAAGAACGGATAGCGCCAGCCCCAGGCGAAGAAATCCTCGTTCGACAGCTTGGCGCGGAAATAGGCGAACAGCAGGCTGGCGACGATCAGCCCCAGCGGCGCGCCAAGCTGCGGGATCATCGCGTACCAGCCGCGGCGATTGGCCGGCGCGTTCAGCGACAGAAGCGATGCGAGCCCGTCCCAGACGCCGCCAAGCGCCAGCCCCTGCCCGATGCGGGCCAGCGACAGGATCAGTACCGACAGCACCCCGACCTGATCATAGCCGGGCAGAAAGCCCATCACCACCGTCATGGTGCCCAGCAGTACCAGCGCGACCGTCAGCTTTGTGCTGCGGCCGTGGCGGCGGTCGATGGCCATGAAGATGACCGAACCGATCGGCCGCGCGATGAAGGCCAGCGCGAAAATCGCGAAGGAATAGAGCATCGCCGTCAGCGGATCGGCATAGGGAAAGACGAGTTTCGGAAAGACCAGAACCGCGGCGATCGCATAGACGAAATAATCGAAGAATTCTGATGTCCGGCCGAGAATCACGCCGATGGCGATCTCGCCCGGCGGTATTTCGTGATCTGCCCCGGACGAAGCCGGCGGCCCCGGCCTTTCGGCGCCGGACCCCGAGGCGGGTGCAATCGCTGACGACATGATTCAGCATCCCGATTGGTGGCCGTTACAGAGCGTGGTCCAACAAAACGTGACTCGCAAGCTTTTATTTTTTCATTACTCGCGCTAGACTTGCAGGATCGCTTGCGAATTTGTGGCAGGCTCCCGTCACGCATGGCATTCGTATGCGTGACCGGACGGCGCGCCGCGGAACCGCGGACGTGAGTAACGAGGGAAGGCGCGACGTGCAGCATTTCACGCGACGTTCGGCGCGGCGGGCCGCCGGCCTGATCCTGCCGATTGCCCTGGGCGGCTGCAACGCGGTGGTGCTCAACCCCGCGGGGGACGTCGCCATCCAGCAGCGCGACCTGATCATCGTCTCGACCGTGCTGATGCTGATCATCATCGTGCCGGTGATGGTGCTGACGGTCTGGTTCGCATGGCACTACCGCGCCTCCAACAAGAAGGCCGAATACGACCCGGACTGGCACCATTCGACCTCGCTCGAACTGGTGATCTGGGCGGCGCCGCTGCTGATCATCATCTTTCTCGGCGCGGTGACATGGAGCGGGACGCATCTGCTCGACCCCTACCGTCCGCTCGACCGCATCGACGCCAGCCGCCCCGTGCCCACCGGCACCGAACCTCTGGATATCCAGGTCGTGTCGATGGACTGGAAATGGCTGTTCATATATCCGCAATACGGGATCGCCTCGCTCAACCAGATGGCGGCGCCGATCGACCGGCCCATCCGGTTTTCGCTGACCTCGCAGAACATGATGAACTCATTCTTCGTGCCGGCCATTGCGGGACAGATCTACACCATGCCGGGAATGCAGACGACGCTGCATGCGATCGCCAACAGGGCCGGCAATTACCGCGGCTTCTCGGCCAATCTCAGCGGTCTGGGATTCGCCAAGATGGATTTCCGTTTCCTCGCGATGTCGCCGGCTGATTTCGGAAACTGGCTCGATCGTGCGCGGGCGGACAAGGGCCGGCTCGACCGCGCCGAATATATTCGCCTCGAAACGCCCAGCGTGTCCGACCCGGTGCGCTATTTCGGAACGATCGAGAAGGGCCTGTTCGAACGGGCGGTGAACCGCTGCGTGGCGCCGGGTGCGCCCTGCCTGCGCGCGCAGATGGCCGCCGCGGCCGGACAGGGTCACCCGCCGCCCGCCGGAAGCGGGGCCGCCGGCGCCGGAACGAAGGCGACCGGTGGCGGAGCGGCTCAGGCCGGTGCCGGGGCAGGAAATTGAGCAGCGCAAGCCAAGGTGACGACGATGCAGCAACCCTTCGCCGACCAGACCTACAGCCCGATCTTCGGCCGGCTTTCGCTTAAGGCGCTGCCGCTGCACGAGACCATCGTGGTCGTGACCTTCTTCTTCGTGGTCATCGCCGGCTTGGCGCTTCTGGTCGCGATCACCCGCTACCGTCTGTGGGGCACGCTCTGGCACGACTGGTTCACCTCGGTCGATCACAAGAAGATCGGGATCATGTATTTCGTCCTCGCCTTCGTGATGCTGGTGCGCGGCTTTTCCGACGCGATCATGATGCGCCTGCAGCAGGCGCTGGCGGTCGGGCCGGGCAACGAGGGCTATCTGCCCCCCGATCATTTCGACCAGATCTTCAGCGCCCACGGGGTCATCATGATCTTCTTCGTCGCGATGCCGATGGTGGTGGGGCTGATGAACGTCGTGGTGCCGCTGCAGATCGGGGCACGGGACGTGGCCTTTCCCTATCTCAACAACGCCAGCTTCTGGCTGACCGCTTCGGGCGTCGTGATCACCATGCTGTCGCTGTTCATCGGCAACTACTCACGCGCGGGGTGGCTGGCGATGCCGCCACTTTCCGGGATCAGGCAAAGCCCCGACGTGGGCGTCGACTATTACATATGGGGGTTGCAGATCGCCGGGGTCGGTACCTTGCTGTCGGGGATCAATTTCATCGTAACCATCATCAAGATGCGCGCGCCCGGCATGACGATGATGAAGATGCCGGTCTTCACCTGGACGGCGCTGTGCACCAACGTGCTGATCGTCGCGGCCTTCCCGGTGCTTACGGCGGTTCTGGCACTACTGGCGCTCGACCGGCTTCTGGGGATGCATTTCTTCACCAACGCGGCGGGCGGCGACGTGATGATGTATGTCAACCTGATCTGGATCTGGGGCCACCCGGAGGTCTACATCCTGATCCTGCCGGCCTTTGGCGTCTTTTCGGAAGTGGTCGCGACATTCTCGGCCAAGCGCCTGTTCGGCTATACGTCGATGGTCTACGCCACCATCGTCATCACCATCCTCGCGTATCTGGTGTGGCTCCATCACTTCTTCACCATGGGGGCGGGCGCCAGCGTCAATTCCTTCTTCGCGATCACCACGATGATCATCTCGATCCCGACGGGGGCGAAGATCTTCAACTGGCTGTTCACCATGTATCGCGGCCGCATCCGCTACGAGTTGCCGATGATGTGGACCGTGGCCTTCATGCTGACCTTCGTCATCGGCGGCATGACCGGGGTGATGCTGGCGGTGCCGCCGGCCGATTTCGTGCTGCACAACTCGCTGTTCCTGGTGGCGCATTTCCACAATGTCATCATCGGGGGCGTGCTGTTCGGCATGTTCGCGGGGATCAACTACTGGTGGCCGAAGATGACCGGCTTCGTGCTGGAGCGGACCTGGGGCGTGCGCGCCTTCTGGTTCTGGGTGATCGGGTTCTATTTCGCCTTCATGCCGCTTTATGTCCTGGGGCTGATGGGGGTGACGCGACGGCTGCAGCACATCGCCGATCCGGCCACGCGGATCTGGTTCGTCATCGCGGCCTTCGGCGCCCTGCTGATCGCCATCGGCATCGCCTGCATGTTCATGCAGTTCTACGTCTCGATTCGCGACCGCGAGAAACTGCGCGACACCACCGGCGATCCGTGGGACGGGCGCACCCTCGAATGGTCCACCGCCTCGCCCGCGCCGCCCTACAATTTCGCCTTCACCCCGGTTGTGCACGAGATCGACGCCTGGCACGACATGAAGCGGCGCGGCTATGTCAGGCCGCAGGCAGGATTTCACCCGATCCACATGCCGAAGAACACCGCCACCGGCGTCGTGCTGGGGGCGCTGTCGACCGTCTTCGGCTTTGCGCTCGTCTGGCAGATCTGGTGGCTGGTGATCCTTGGCGGGCTGGCGCTGTTCGCCACTGTGATCGGCCATTCGTTCAATTATGATCGCAGCTTCCACATCCCCGAACAGGAGGTGGCCCGGACCGAAAATGACCGCAGCCGCCTGCTTGGCGAGGGGGCGACCGCATGAGCACAGAGACCGCGACCGGCGACGCCGGCACCTTCTACCTGGCCGAGGAGCATGACCATTCCGAAGGCGCGGGCACGATGCTCGGCTTCTGGATCTACATCATGAGCGACACGCTCATCTTCGCGATGCTCTTCGCGACCTTCGCCGTGCTTGGCCATCGCTATGCCGGCGGGCCGGGGCCGAAGGAGCTGTTCGATCTCACGCTTCTGGCGGCGAACACCGCGATGCTGCTGTTCTCGTCGATCACCTACGGCTTCGCCATGCTGACAATGGCGCAGGGCCGCAAGGGCGCGACCCTGGCCTGGCTTCTGGTCACGGCGCTGTTCGGCATCGCCTTCGTGACGCTGGAGCTGCACGAATTCTCGCTGATGCTGGCCGAGGGGGCGGGCCCCGGACGCAGCGCCTTCCTGTCGGCCTTCTTCACCCTCGTCGGCACCCACGGCACCCATGTCACCATCGGCATCATCTGGATGTTCACCCTGATGGTTCAGGTATCGCGCAAGGGGCTTATCGCGGACAACCGCCGGCGGCTGATGTGCCTGTCGATGTTCTGGCATTTCCTCGACGTCATCTGGATCGGCGTCTTCACCGTGGTCTACCTGCTGGGGATGGTGCAATGAGCGGCGAGACGATGCGGCAGGGTGGCGTCCATGGCAGCAACGGGCACGGAAGTGACGGGCACGGGACACATGGCGAAGGGTCCCATCACGACGATTTCGGCGCGCATGGGACGTTCCGCGGCTATGTCACCGGCTTCCTGCTGTCGGTGGTGCTGACCGCCATTCCGTTCTGGCTGGTGGCCTCGCACGCGGTGGGGCCGCTTGCCACTGCGATCCTGATCCTTGGGCTGGGGCTGACGCAGATCCTCGTGCATATGGTCTATTTCCTGCATCTCAACACCCGCTCCGAAGGGGGCTGGAACTTCCTCGCGGCGATCTTCACCGTCGTTCTGGTGGTGATCGCGATCGCCGGGTCGATCTGGGTGATGTACAATCTCAATTTCAACATGCTGCCGATGCCGTCGAACGCAATCGGTGTCGGCGGCTGACCGGACCGCGTGCCGGACCACGCGCCGGGCTGCGCGTCGCGGTGCCCCGCGGGGTCGCCGCACCGTGGCTGAAGGGATCTAAAAGGCCCCCTGGGCCTGCCCCCTCCGGCCCTGTCCATGCGCCCCGCCCGTCGGTGGTCAGGTGCCGATGGTCAGGATCGTGTCCGAGCGATAGCGATAGGGCGGCAGATCCAGGTTGCGCGGCGCCGGACCTTTCCGTATCCGCCCCGCGGTATCGTATTGGGAGCCGTGACAGGGACAGAACCAGCCGTCCCAGCGGCCGCGCGGATCATTGGCGTGCTGGCCCAGCGGCACGCATCCGAGATGGGTGCAGATGCCGATCTGAACCAGCCACGGGGCGCGCTGTGCGCGTTGGGCATCGGTGGCCGGGTCGATCAGATCGGGATTGTCATCGTCGGCGCGCGCCTCGGCAATGCGCTTGGGCGTGCGATGATCGATGAAGATCGGCTTGCCGTGCCACTTGACGGTTACCCGGCTGCCCGGCGCGATCGCCGAAAGATCGACGTCGATGACCGACAGCGCGACGACATCGGCCGTCGGGTTCATGCTGTCGATCACTGGCCAGAGCGCGGCCCCGGCGGCGACGGTGGCCATTCCCGCGGCTGCAAAATAGAGAATGTCGCGACGCAAGGAGTCGGGCCGGTCGGGGTCTTCCCGCAGCGTATCGCCCGAACCCGCGGGCGCCGGCCGCGCGGCCTCGGCCGGGGTCGTGTCGTTGTCATCCGTCATCGCGGGCTCCTCCGCCAGAAGCGCGCGTTTCCCTGCGTGATCGCGACGGCCACGACGGCCGCGACAGGCGGGAGCAACCCGCGGCGCGGCTTGTCGATGCGCACAGGATCGCACTTCCAGCAGGGGGAAGGTCAACGCGGGCGGCTTCACGATCGCGCGATCCCGCGGCCTGTCGCGTGGTCGCGGCGCCGGTCGGCGGGCTGTTCGCGGCAGCGGCATTTCGGGTGACCTCTACCCGGTGTCCGCCATCAGCCGTCCCTTGGACGCGTGGTGCGCGGGCCGTGGGTTTCCGACAATCCCAGCGCCAGCCACAGCGCCGAGCCGATCATCGCCAACCCGGCCAGCCAGAAGCCGGCGGCAAGCCCGCCCGCCCAATCTACGATCAGCCCCATGGCAAGTGCGCCGATCGCATAGCCGAGATCGCGCCAGAAACGATAGACGCCAAGGGCCGAGCCGCGCCACGACGGATGCGCCAGATCGCCAACCGCCGCCATCAGGGTCGGATAGAGAAGCGCCATGCCAAGCCCCGTCACCGCAGCCGCCGCGGCCCAGGCCGTCGCGCCCGAAAGCTGCGGAAACGCAAGGACGCCCGCGCCGGCGATGACGAAGCCCGCGACGATTGGCGGCTTGCGCCCGATGCGGTCGGACAGGGGCCCGGTCCAGAGCTGGCTGCCACCCCATACGAGGCCATATATGCCGGTGATCCAGCCGATCTCGATCAGGGTGGCGCCGCGTGCCACGAGATAGACCGGCACCAGCGCCCACATCAGCGCATCGACGAACTTTTCGACGCAGCCGCCCTGCGACAGGGCCATGAAGCTGGGATTGCGCCAGCTTACCAGTGCAAAGACCGCGCCGGTACCCATCGTCCGGGGCCCGGTTGCAGGCGTGGTCTCGGGGCGGGTCTGCACGGCGTCCGGCAAGGCCGCGTCCGCGGTCGCCGGCCGGCGCCGCAAGGCCTCGGCCCGCGCGAAGGGCAGGGTTTCGGTAAAGGCCGCGAGCGACGTGGCAAGCCCCGCCAGAATCACGACGGCGCCGAACAGCACAAGGCTCGCGCGTGGGTCGAAATAGCTGGCGAGATAGCCGGTGAACAGGCCCGCAAGCGCGACGCCGCCATAGCCCGCGAATTCGTTGAGCCCGGTCGCAAGCCCGCGTTCGCCCTTCTTCACGATGTCCATCTTCGCGGTCACCGTCATCGACCAGCAGAAGCCCTGATTGACGCCCAGAAGGACGTTCGCGGCGACGATCCAGCCCCAATCGGGCGCCAGCCAGATCATCACCGGGATCGGCAGCGCCGCGATCCAGCCCATGATCAGCACGCGCCGCCGGCCAAGCCGTTCCGACAGCCGCCCCGAGACGAAGTTCATCGCCCCCTTGACGATGCCGAAGCTGATGACAAAGGCCAGCAGCGCAAGGACCGAGCCGCGGGCGATGCCGAACTGGGTCTCGGCGAGGACCGGCAGAACCGTACGCTGCATGCCGATGGTCAGGCCGACGAAGAAGACCTGAAGCAGTTGCTGAAGGAAGGGGCGCAGGTTGACGCGCAGTCCCTGGACATGGCCGCCGTGATCGGGTCCCGGCCCCGGCATGGTCGTTCTGGCAGCCGCGGCGGCGG
>JASBUM010000211.1 GCA_030147905.1 Acidimangrovimonas sp. | reverse complement strand
CCGCGATGCTTGCCATAGGCGCTTTCCATCCCCCATATCGCGACCACCACCGATGGCGGCACGCCATAGCGCGCGGCGATCTGGTCCAGAAGCACGCGGTTGCTCCGCAACTCCGCCCGGCCGTCGCGGACCCGGCGCTCTGAAACCGCCGAATCGAGATAATCCCAGATCGGCTTGACGAATTCGGCCTGGTTGCTGTCGCGACGTACGACCTCCGGATCAAGCCGGACACCGGCGAAGGCACGCTCGAAGGTCCGGTCGGTGATGCCCGCGCGCCGCGCGATCGGATGAAAGGAAGCGATCCAGCGTTCGAAGCCGGGATCCCGCGAACCCGGAAGCGACATGTTTCCCCCCGTCTGGCTGCCGCGCACGGGCTCTATCGTGCCGGGGCGTGGCGCCGGGCGCAATCCGTCCACCGGCGCCATGGTCGACAGCCCGGGCGCGGGTGCCGCGGCCGGAAGCGCCGCCGGATCGACGATTCCCGCCAACCTCACCAGCGCGCCCGACGCAGGGCGCAGACGGGGCCGCAGCGCCGCCGGCGCCCCCGTATCGGCCGTATTCGCCTGTCCGTCCGGTCTCCCCGCCGGGCGCGGCGAATCCGCCACCGCAAGACCCGACGCCAACAGCGCCGGCGCCGGCATCAATGCCAGGCCCGCCGCCAAAATCACCCATGATGCACGCATCCGTCACCTGCCAATTATCGTTGGCCGGCAGTGCCGGCCTGCCCGTATTGGCGGCGAGTGTAACGCCGATTCGCCCTTTCACAAACGCCTATCGCGCGGGCTTGCGGCGGGCCTTGCGTCGCAGCTTGGAAGCCTTCGCGCGTGAGGCGCCCGCCTTGCGCCCGACCGCACCGCGCCGCCGCGCCCCGCCGCGCCCCCGCGGAAGCGCCGCATCCTCGACGGCGAGCAGTTCCAGAACCAGCCCGCCGGTCACCGGAACCGCCTCGGCCAGCCGGACCGTCACACGCTGCCCGAGGCCAAGCACGAGGCCGCTGTCGGCGCCGGTCAATACCTGTGCGTCGGCGTCGAAATGGAAGAATTCGTGGCCCAGGCTGCGCACCGGGATCAACCCGTCGGCGCCGGTCTCGTCGAGCTTGACGAAAAGACCGAACCGCGTGACCCCGGAAATGCGGCCGCCGAATTCGTTGCCCACCCTTTCCGAAAGATAGGCGGCAAGATAGCGGTCGGTGGTATCGCGTTCGGCCGCCATCGAACGTCGCTCGGTCTCGGATATGTGGCGGGCGGTTTCCTCCAGTCCTTCGGCCTCGGCCGGCGACAGCCCGTCCCGGCCCCAGCGATGGCCCGCGATCAACGCCCGGTGCACGATCAGGTCCGCGTAGCGCCGGATCGGCGAGGTGAAATGCGCGTAGCTGCGCAGCGCCAGCCCGAAATGCCCGAAGTTCTCGACGTGGTAATAGGCCTGCGGCATCGACCGCAACGTGCTGATGTTGATCAGCTCGCCATGGTCGGTGCCGGCCGCCTGCGACAGCAACCGGTTGAGATGGGCGGTCTTCAGCACCTGCCCCCGTGCGAGCGAGAACCCCGACGCTTCCGCCACCTCGCGCAAGGCATCAAGCTTGTCGACGCTGGGTTCCTCATGCACGCGAAACACCAGATCCTGTCCAAGGCGCATCAGTTCCTCGGCCGCCGCCACATTGGCCAGCACCATGAACTCCTCGATCAGCCGATGGGCGTCGAAACGTTCGCGGAAGGCCACCGATTCCACCCGCCCCTCGGGCGACAGCACGATCCGGCGTTCGGGAAGGTCCAGTTCCAGCGGCTGGCGGCGCAGGCGCGCGGCCCGCAGCGATTCATAGGCGGCATAAAGGGGCGCGATCACCCTGTCCTTCAGCGCGGCGGTCCGGGCGTTGGGATTGCCGCGATGCGCCGCCTCGACCTCTTCATAGCTGAGCGAGGCGGCCGAACGCATCATCGCCCGCACGAACCGGTGCGAAAGCTTGCGCCCCTCGGCGTCGATGCGCATCCGCACCGCGATGCAGGGCCGCGCCACCCCTTCGTGCAGGCTGCACAGATCGGCCGACAGACGCTCGGGCAGCATCGGCACCACGCGGTCGGGGAAATAGGTGGAATTGCCGCGACGCCGCGCCTCGCGATCCAGCGCGCTGCCGGGCCGGACATAATGGGCCACGTCGGCAATCGCCACCCAAAGGACATGCCCGCCGGGATTGCCCGGTTCGTCGTCGGGCGCGGCCAGGACCGCATCGTCGTGGTCGCGCGCATCCGCCGGATCTATGGTGACCAGCGGCAGATCGCGCAGATCCTCGCGCCCGCGCATCGTCGCAGGCTTCAGCGCATCGGCTTCGGCAAGCGCATCCTCGGGAAAGCGGTCGGGTATGCCGTGCTGATGAATCGCGATCAGCGATACCGCGCGCGGTGCGGCCGGATCGCCGAGGACCGCGATGATCCGCGCCCGCGGCAGCCCCATGGCATTGCCCCGACCGACACGTTCGGCCTCGACCAGTTCGCCGTCGCGCGCGCCGCCCTGCGCATCCGGCCCGACCATCCATTCCTTGTCCGCCCCCTTGTCGATGGGGACGATCCGGCCACCCTCGGCCCCGCGCCGGTAGATCCCGAGGATCTTGACCGGACCCGCGCCGATCCTGCGGATCAGCCGCGCCTCATAGGCGTGATCGGCATCTTCGACCGCGGTCAGGCGCGCCAGCACCCGGTCGCCCGCGCCCAGAGCCGGATCGCCGCGCTGCGCGACATAGAGGATCGCCGGGCCTTGCGCCGCATCAGGCTCGTCATCCGCCTCGTCCCGGCCTTCGAGCGGCCGCAGGAACAGATCGCCCGCGGCATCGGGGGCGAGAACCTGAAGCACCGTAACCGGCGGCAGCTTGCCCGGCTCGCGGTAGTGCCTGCGCCTGCGGGCAAGCGCGCCCTCCTCCTCCAGTTCGCGCAGCAGCCGCTTCAGCTCGATCCGGGCGGCGCCCCTGATGCCGAAGGCACGGGCGATGTCGCGCTTGGCGCCGGCACCCGGATTGTCGTTGATCCAGGCGAGGATCTGGGCTTTGGAAGGTAGCTGGCTCATCGCCCTGCCCTAGCACGGCCGCCCCGGGCCGTCACCGCCAAATGCGCCGCCCTCAAAGCGGCATGACCATGTCGCGATGGTCGATGCCGGCATCGTCATAGACCGGCCCGACGGCGGCGAAACCCAGCCGTTCGTAGAAGCCCAGCGCATGGACCTGCGCCCCGAGGCGCAGTTCGCTCACCCCTTCCGTGGCACGGAAATGGTCGATCGCGGCGCGGATCAACGCCGCACCCAGACCGCGCCCGCGGGCCTCGGCCAGCACGCAGACGCGGCCGATCTTGCCCGTCCGGCCGCGCCGCAGAAGACGCGCCGAGCCCAGCGCACGATCCCCCTCGCGCGCCAGAAGATGCACCGCCTCGCCGTCGAGATTGTCAAGCTCGTCCGCCTCGGAGACGCCCTGCTCCTCGATGAAGACCCTGCGCCTCAGGGCAAGGCAGGTCGCGAGATCCGCGGTCGGCGCGATGGCGATCATGCGAAGAAATCCTTCAGGATCCGCGCATAGACGCCCTTCAGCCGGTGGATCTGTTCAACCGGCACGCGTTCGTCGACCTGATGCAT
>JASBUM010000210.1 GCA_030147905.1 Acidimangrovimonas sp. | reverse complement strand
CCGGCGACAGCCGAGGGCGCGGCGCGGCTGCGCAACGGCAACCCGGGGATGGTGATCGCCTCGGATGTCGAATACGGTGAGGAGGCCTGGGCCAGCCATCAGGGCCGCGCGGTCGCGGTGGGCGTCTACAAGGCGGGCGAGTTGCATCCCGCACGGGTGTTCCTGCACTGACGGGCCAGCGGCGGAAGGCGGGGGCGCCGCCCCCGCGCCCCCGGGATATTTCCGAACGAAAGATGACGGGAGCGCAGCTCCTTGCCGGCCGGGGGATCGCGGGCCCGGCCGTGGCCGAGCGCGCGGCCGTCGTCCGCTTCAATCCCAGTCGAGGACGACCTTGCCGCTGCTGCCGCTGCGCATGACGGCGAAGGCCTCCTCGAAACGATCGACGGGGAAGCGGTGGGTGATGACCCCGCGCACATCGAGGCCGTTTTCCAGCATCGCGATCATCTTGTACCAGGTCTCGAAGATCTCGCGGCCATAGACGCCCTTCAGGGTGATCGCCTTGAAGACGATACGGCTCCAGTCCACGGGCGACTTGCCCGGCGGAATCCCCAGAAGCGCGATGCGCCCGCCCATCACCAGCGCCTCGACCATCTGATCGAGCGCGGCCTGACTGCCCGAGATCTCGAGGCCGACGTCGAAGCCCTGGATCATCTTCAGCGCAGCGATGACATCGCGCAGATCCTCCCGCGAGACATCGACCGGCCGCACGTCGGCCACCCGCGCGGCCAAGGCCAGCCGGTCGGGATTGACATCGGTAATCACGACATGGCGGGCGCCCACATGCCACGCCACCGCCGCCGCCATGATCCCGATCGGCCCGGCGCCGGTGACGAGGACATCCTCACCGACCAGATCGAAGCTGAGCGCGGTATGAACGGCGTTGCCCAGCGGGTCGAGGATCGCACCGATCTCGTCGTCGATGCCGTCCGGCAGCGGCACGACGTTGAAGGCGGGCAGGCGCAGATACTGGGCGAAGGCGCCCTGTTCATTCACGCCGATACCGCGGGTGGCGGGGTCAAGGTGGAACCTGCCCGCGCGCGACTGGCGGCTCTGGCGACCGATCAGGTGACCTTCGCCCGAACAGCGCTGCCCGATCCGAAGTCCTTCGACGTCGCGCCCCAGTTCCACGATCTCGCCGGCGAATTCATGGCCCGTGACCAGCGGGACCGGTACCGTGCGTGCCGCCCATTCATCCCAGTTCCAGATATGGATGTCGGTGCCGCAGATACCGGTCTTCCTGATGCGGATCAGCACATCATCCGGGCCGATCTCGGGCACCGGACGGGTCTCCATCCATAGCCCGGGCTCGGGCCGGGCCTTGACGAGCGCCTTCATCTCATTCGACATCCGGTACCTCCCACAGATCGGTGGAAAGATATTTCAGACCGCTGTCGCAGACGACGAAGGCGACCGTGCCGCCCCGTTCGCGCCCCCGCAACAGAGCCGCGGCGGCAGCCAGGTTCGCGCCGGCCGAGAAGCCGCCGAATATCCCTTCGTGCCGGGCCAGGAGGCGGGCGTGATCGCGTGCGGCCGCGCCCGTGACGGACAGGGTTCCGGCAAGCGGCACGTCGCGGAGATGATCGAGCTCCGCCATCATGTAGCCGCCACCCTGAATCGGGTGATCGGGGCGCGAGCGGTCGCCCCCGGCAAGCGCCTCGGCGCCCGCCGGCTCGACCGCGTAGCAACGCACGCCCCGGGGCGCCAGAAAGCGCGCCGCGCCGCCCAAGGTGCCGCCGGAACCCACGAAATCGCAAAAGGCGGTGACGGCGCCGTCGGATTGCGCCCAGATCTCGGGGGCGGTCGCGCTGGCATGGGCCTGCGGGTTGCCCGCATGGTGGAACTGGTCGGCGCGGAAGGCACCCCGCATCTCGGTGATGCGCCGGGCTTCCTGCTCGACCAGGGCGAGGTCCGCACCCGAGACCGCGCCGGGCCGCCCGCCCGGTGCCTGGTCCACCAGAACCACCTCGGCACCCAGCGCCGCCATCATCCGCGCGCGTTCCATCGAATTGCCGCGGCTCATCACCGCGATGAAGGGATGGCCGAGCACGGCGCAGACGATCGCAAGCCCGGTGCCCATGTTGCCCGAAGTCAGCTCCACCACCGGCTGTCCGGGGCGCAGATCGCCCGCGGCCCGCGCCGCCTCCACGATCGCGCGGGCGGCACGGTCCTTCTTGGAGAAGCCCGGCAGCAGATAGTCGAGCTTGGCCAGAATCCGCCCCTCGAGACCCAGAGCCGCGGTCAGGCGCGCCAGTTCGACGAGCGGGGTTTCGCCGATCGCCTCGACGGCGGAGGCCAGCAGCCCGCGCATCACAATGCCCCCGTTTCGCGGCCGGCCTCGACAAAGGCGGCGAGCGCGCGGTCCAGATCGTCGCGCGTCAGCGCCGCATTCATCTGGGTCCGGATCCGCGCGCCCCCCTTCGGCACGACCGGATAGAAGAAGCCCGATACATAGACGCCGCGACGATACAACGCCGCCGCCATCGCCTGGGCCAGATGCGCCTCGCCCAGCATTACCGGGATGATCGGGTGTTCGCCGGGCAGCAGGTCGAAGCCCGCCGCCGCCAGGCCCGCGCGCCAATGGGCCGCATTGTCGAACAGGCGCGCGCGCAGGTCGTCGGCGCCTTCCACCAGATCGAGCGCTGCCAGCCCTGCCGCTACCACCGATGGCGGCAGCGCGTTGGAAAACAGGTAGGGGCGCGCGCGCTGGCGCAGCAGATCGATCACCTGCCGAGGCCCGGCGACATAGCCGCCCAACGCACCGCCCAGCGCCTTGCCAAGCGTGCCGGTGAGAATATCGACGCGCAGCCCGTGATGGGCAGGCGTGCCGCGACCGCCCGGCCCCATGAATCCGGTGGCGTGGCAGTCGTCGACCATCACCAGCGCACCGTGCCGCTCGGCCAGCTCGGTGATCGCCGGCAGGTCGGCCAGTGTTCCATCCATGGAAAATACGCCGTCGGTGGCGATCATGACGAAGCGCGCGCCATCCTTGCGTGCCGCGACAAGCTGCGCCTCGAGATCATTCATGTCCGCGGTCGCATAGCGGTAGCGGCGCGCCTTGGACAGACGGATCCCGTCGATGATCGACGCATGGTTCAACGCATCCGAGACGACCGCATCCCCGGGGCCGAGCAGGGGCTCGAAGAGTCCGCCGTTCGCATCGAAACAGGCGGCGAAAAGGATCGCGTCATCCATCTGCAGATAGGCCGCAAGCCGCCGCTCCAATGCGCGATGCAGATCCTGCGTGCCGCAGATGAACCGGACCGAGGCCATGCCGTAGCCGTGATCGTCCATCGCCGCACGCGCCGCCGCGATCAGTGCCGGGTGGTCCGCCAGCCCGAGGTAGTTGTTGGCGCAAAGATTGATCAGTTGACGGGTTCCGCCGGCCTCGTCCGCGACGGCTACCCGGGCACCCTGGGCCGAGGTGATCAGGCGCTCACGCTTGAACAGGCCCTCCTCGTCGATCCGCGCCAGGACACCACCGAGATGGGAAAGAAACGCCGCCCTGTCCTGCATGATCCCGCCCCCGCTCTGGCCGTTGCGCTCGTGCACCTCCGGTGATGAACCCGCGATCCGCGAATGTCAATATCACGGAACAATTCCGTTATAGCAGAACACGTCCGTCCTGTTGTCCGGCTGCGGAATCTAGCCATTCTCGACCACCAGGATCGCCCGCGCCGGGCCTTCGGATGCGCTGATGCGGTGTGGCCGATCCGCCGGGTAACGTGCGACGCCGCCCGCAGCCACCGCCGCCTCGTCGGCGCCGGATCGCACCGTCAACTCGCCCTCGAGGACGCTCAGATGCTCGCGACAGCCCGGCGCGTGCGGTTCCGACTGAAGGGTCGCGCCCGCGGCGAAGTACAAATCATAAACCTCGTGGCGCCCGACCGCCTCGGGCGGGCTGAGGATGCGGATCCGCACGCCCGCGGCCTGCCCCTCGATCACCGGCACGCCGGCGGCCGCCACCACCGCGACCGCCGTCCGCTCCCCCTTGCCGAGAAGCCCAGCGAAATCGACATGGAGCGCCTGGGTAAGGTTCCACAGCGTCGCGACCGTCGGGCTCGACTCCCCGCGCTCGATCTGGCTCACCATCGACTGGCTCACCCCCGAAAGCTTTGCCACCGCCTCGAGGCTCAAACCCTTCGAGCGCCGCGCCGCGCGCAGGCGCGCCGCCAGTAGATCGTGAATATCCGATCGCTGCGTCATGGGCGAAACTGATCGCGAAGCCGGCGACGTGTCAACGCCCCGCATCCAGCCGGCGGCTGCGCCCACCTCCGGTGCGCGGAGCCGCTCAAAACCCCGGCCGCACGGCCTCCCGCCCATCGCGAAGCAGCGGCCGGCCCTTCTTGCGGGACCAAATGCCGCCGCCGGAGGCGCAGCTGCCGTGCAGCTGCCCCCTTGCGCGCCATGCTCCGAACCGCGAAAAACGTCTGATGATCACACGCAGCCACACCAAGGGCGACGCCCCCTCCACCGCGGTCTATTCCGCGTGCGAACGCTATCGCTACCTGCTGACCCGCATCTGGGATCCGGCCGGCACACGGGCGCTTTTCGTCATGCTCAATCCGTCCACCGCGACCGAGATGCGCAACGACCCCACCGTCGAACGCTGCGAACGCCGCGCCCGCGCGCTGGGGTTCGGGGCCTTCCGTGTCTGCAACATCTTCGCCTGGCGCGCGACCGATCCGCGCGCGATGCGTGCCGCCGCCGATCCCGTCGGCCCCGGAAACGATGCCGCCATCGTCGAAAGCGCCGCCTGGGCGAACAGGATCATCTGCGCCTGGGGCAGTCACGGCGCCCATCTCGATCGCGGCCGCGCCGTTCGCGCCCTTTTGCAGGCGACCGGCGCGCCGCTGTTTCACCTCGGGCTGACCAAGGCGGGCGAGCCGCGGCACCCGCTCTATATCGGTTATGACCGCCAGCCGGAGCCCTGGCTTCTGCCGGGCGACGCCGGGAGGCCTGCGTGATGACCTGGCGGGGGATCGGGCGGGGGATCGGGCGATGACGACGATCGAAGGCTTCACGCGGCGGCGGCACGCCGTCAACGGCATCGAACTGTCGGTGCAGCATGGCGGCGAGGGACCGCCGCTGATCCTGCTGCACGGCTACCCGCAGAACGGGCTTTGCTGGTCGCGCGTCGCATCCGGACTGGCCCGGCATTTCAGCCTCATCATCCCAGATCTCCGCGGATACGGCCAAAGCGCCGCACCGGCCGACGATCCCGCACATGACACCTATTCCAAGCGAATGATGGCCCGCGACATCATCGCGCTGATGGATGTGCTCGGGCTTCGGCAGGCATCCGTCCTCGGCCACGACCGCGGCGCGCGCGCGGCCTACCGGCTGGCCCTGGACCATCCCGCCCGGGTCTCCCGACTGGGAATCATCGAGATCCTTCCGACCGCGGATTACTGGGCGAACTGGCACGCGGAACTGGCCCTCGCCGCCTATCACTGGACGTTCCTCGCCCAGCCCAGCCCCCTGCCCGAACGGATGATCGGCGCCGATCCCGACGCCTTCACCGACTGGACGCTTGCAAGCTGGACGGCGCCGCGCAGTCTCGCGCCGTTCCCGCCGGCGGCGCTCGAAAGCTATCG
>JASBUM010000202.1 GCA_030147905.1 Acidimangrovimonas sp. | reverse complement strand
TTTCACGAGAGGGCCAGGAATGAGCTTCCGGCTACAGCCTGCACCGCCCGCACGTCCCAACCGCTGTCAGTTGTTCGGCCCCGGGGTGCGGCCCGCGATCTTTGCCAAGATGGCAGCGAGCGCCGCCGATGTGGTCAATCTCGACCTCGAGGATTCGGTCGCCCCCGGCGACAAGCCGGCCGCCCGCGCCAACGCGATCGCGGCAACGCGCGACATCGACTGGGGGCGCAAGGTGCTCAGCGTGCGGATCAACGCGCTCGACACCCCCTACTGGTATCGCGACGTCGTCGACCTGCTGGAACAGGGCGGCGACAGACTTGACCAGATCATGATCCCCAAGGTGGGCTGCGCGGCCGATGTCTATGCCGTCGACGCCCTGGTAAGCGCGGTGGAGGCGGCCGTCGGGCGCAGCCGGCCCCTGGGGCTCGAGGTGATCATCGAATCGGCGGCCGGCATCACCCATGTGAACGAGATCGCCGCCGCCTCGCCGCGGCTGAAGGCGATCAGCCTCGGCGCGGCGGATTTCGCCGCCTCGATGGGTATGCGGACCACCGGCATCGGCGGCACGCAGGAGAACTATTACATGCTGCACGAGGGCGGGCGCCACTGGGCCGATCCCTGGCACTGGGCCCAGACCGCGATCGTGGCCGCCTGCCGCACCCATGGCGTGCTGCCCGTCGACGGCCCTTTCGGGGATTTCTCGGACCCCGAGGGGTTTCGCGCCCAGGCCCTGCGTTCTGCGACGCTGGGCATGGTCGGCAAATGGGCGATCCATCCCAGCCAGGTGGCGCTGGCCAACGCGGTCTTTACCCCGAGCCCCGAGCAGGTCGCCGAGGCGCGGGCGATTCTCGAGGCCATGGAACTGGCCCAGTCGCGTGGCGAGGGGGCCACAGTCTACAAGGGACGACTGGTGGATATCGCCTCGATTCGGCAGGCCGAGGGCATCGTGCGTCAGGCCGAGATGATCGAAACCGACTGAGAAGTGAGGCACACACGAAGAATCTGCCCACGCAGCAGGCTTTTCGTTGACAGCGCGCGAATGGGCGTCACATTGATTGCATAGCTGCACGCGAATGCAGCACGACTTTCCCGGCCCGACCCGAGGAGGAGGCGGCGAAGGCCCGCGGGGAGGAGCGGCGCGCCCCGGATCGATTCCGGGGCGCAGCTGTATCCGGATTGCCGCGGCGGTGCCAGCCCCCGGCCGGCTGCCCCCCCCGTCGTCTGCCCTCCCGTCGTCTGCCCTCCGGTCGTCTGGCCTCCGGTCGTCTGGCCTCCGCAGATCCCGGCCCTTATCTTCCCGCCGTCATCTTCCCATCTCCTGTTTCCCGCCCGCCTTTTCATGTCCCGCGCCTTCGCTTTCGATGTCGCTCGTTCCGCCTCTGCCGGTCACTTCCGCGCGACGGCTGACGGCATCGCGTCTTTGCAATTCCCGCTCATTTGCGTATGACAGGCGCCGATGGCAGCCCAGCGCCGGATCGGAGCAACGATGAACTATCTCGAATTCGAAAAGCCACTGGCCGAGATCGAAGGCAAGGCCGAGGAATTGCGCGCCCTTGCCCGCGCCAATACCGAAATGGACGTCGAGAAGGAGGCCGCCGCCCTCGACCGCAAGGCCGAGTCGCTGCTGCGCGATCTCTACAAGGGGCTGAGCCCGTGGCAGAAGTGCCAGGTCGCCCGCCATCCCGACCGCCCCCATTGCCGCGACTACATCGCTCGCCTGTTCACCGAATACATGCCGCTGGCCGGCGACCGGAATTTCGCCGACGATCACGCGGTGATGGGGGGGCTCGCCCGCTTCGACGGCAAGCCGGTGATGGTCATCGGTCACGAGAAGGGCAACGACACCAAGAGCCGCATCGCACATAATTTCGGCATGGCCCGGCCCGAAGGCTACCGCAAGGCGATCCGGCTGATGGATCTGGCACATCGTTTCGGCCTGCCGGTCATCACCCTGGTCGACACGCCCGGCGCCTATCCCGGCAAGGGCGCCGAGGAACGCGGCCAGTCCGAGGCGATCGCCCGCTCCACCCAGGCCTGCCTGCGCATCGGCGTGCCGCTGCTGAGCGTCATCATCGGCGAGGGCGGATCGGGCGGTGCAGTGGCCTTCGCCACGGCCAACCGCGTCGCGATGCTCGAACACTCCGTCTACTCGGTGATCTCGCCCGAGGGCTGCGCCTCGATCCTGTGGAAGGACTCCGAGAAGATGCGCGAGGCCGCCGAGGCGCTGCGTCTGACGGCGCAGGATCTGCTCAAGCTCGGCGTCATCGACCGTATCATCGGAGAGCCCGCGGGCGGGGCGCAACGTGCGCCTGCCGCGGCCATCGATGCGGTCGGCGCGACGTTCGAGGCGATGCTGGGCGAGATGTCGGGCAAGAAGCCGGATGCGTTGATCCGCGAGCGCCGGCAGAAATTCCTCGGCATGGGCGCCAAGGGTCTCGCCGCCTGATCGGGCCGCGCGCGCGGCACACGGCACAAGGCCCGGGCCGCCGCCAGCCCTCCCGCGCCGGCGGGCTGCGCCGCGCCGGCGGATCGCCCGTCGTTCAGCCCTTCGCGGCGCGGGCCTCATCCATGAGCCGGTCGGAGGCGGTCTCCACCTCCTTTTCCAGCAGCGCCATGAATTCGGGCACGGCAAGGCCCGGCGGGATCGCCGGCAGGAACTCCACCACCGCAAGGCCGGGCCGGCGCATGATACCACGGCGCGGCCAGAACAGCCCGACATTGGTCGCGGCGGGAACGCAGGTCTGCGCGAGTTGATCGTAAAGCAGGCCCGCGCCGATCTTGTAGCTGCGGCGCAGGCCGGGGGCGACGCGCGTGCCCTGCGGATAGATGATGAGTTGCCCGGGCAGGGTCCGGCCCTCCTCGACGCCGCGCATCATCTGCGCGATCGCCTGCCCGCGCCGGCCGCGGTCGACGGCGACACAGCCGATGCGTCCGGCATACCAGCCCAGAATCGGCGCCCAGCGCAATTCCTTCTTCATGATGAACTTGGGCCGGGGCACGACGCTCACGATCAGGATGATGTCGAGAAAGGATTGATGCTTGGCCGCGATCAGCACCTCGCCTTGCGGGACCGGGCCGCGCACCACGCTGCGCAGCCCCACCATCCTTGCCGCGCTCCAGCGCACCCATCGGCAATAGGTGCGCACCGCGCTATAGGCTCCGCGTCGGTCGATCATCGCCCAGGGGGTGAAGAAGACCGCCATGATCGCCATCATCGCATACATCTGCACCACGAAGAGAAGCGACCGCAGCCAGCGCCAGCCCTCCGCGATCATGAAAGCCTCCGCAAGGCGCGGAAGGCCGCGTAGCGGGTGGCGAAGAAGCCCACCACGGCGGCGACGCCCGGCACCAGAAGGGGCACAAGCCAGTCCACCCCACGAAAGCCGAGCCCGGTCAGGAAGCTCGCCGGCGCGGCGGATTGCGGGAACAACGCGATCGCGACCATCGCCGCCCCGGTTCCCAGTGCCGAGCCCGCCAGCGCCCGCAGGGTGAACCGCCGCACGAAGGCCCGCGCGATGAACACGTCGCGCGCGCCGATCAGCCGCAGCACCCCGATCACCTGTGCATTTCCCGCCAGTGCCGCATTGGCGGCCAGCGTGATCATCGCGGCCATCGCAGCCCCAAGGAGTGCGATCGACACGATCCCGATCTGGCGCAGCCTGTCGGCCGCCGCGACCAGAGGCCGCCGCCAGCGGCTGTGATCGTCGAAGACCGCGCCCGGAACCTCGGCGGCCAGGCGCTGGCGCAGTCCGGCGGCATCGACCCCCTGCAGGGTTTCGCGCACATCCACGAGCTGCGGGATCGGCAGGGCGTCGAGTGGCAGGTCCGGGCCGAACCACGGCTCGAGCAGCTTGCGTTCCTGCGCGACATCAAGCGGCTTCGCCGATACCACGCCCGGTGTCTGCCCGAGAATGGCGAGGACACGGCTTGTCTGCGCCGCCATCTGATCGGCCGGCGCCGAGATCCGCACCGTCGCGCTATGGGCCAGTGCCGTGGACCAGCGCTGTGCAAGCTGCCCCGAGGCCATCGCGAGCGCCAGCGCAAAGACCGTCACGAAGGCCATCGCGGCGGCCGTGAACAGCGTCAGACGCGCGGCTGCCCCGCTGGGCGGCACCACGCGGTCCGCTCCCTTGTCGCCGAACAGGCCGGCGAACAGATCGGCCGGGCGCCTCACAGCTCGCTCCCGGCAAGCTGGAGGCCGCGGTTCCGGATGCGCAGCACGCGCGCCTGGACATGTGCCTTGGCGGCCCGGATCAGGTTCAGATCGTGGGTGGCCACGACGACGGTCTTGCCCATCTTGTTAAGCTCCATCAACAGGGTGAGCAGCCGCAGGGACATCTCCCAGTCGAGATTGCCGGTCGGCTCATCCGCGAGGATCACCTCGGGCGCCATCACCACCGCGCGCGCCAGCGCCGCGCGCTGACGCTCGCCCCCCGACAGTGCCGGCGGCAGCTGGCCGGCAAGGCCCGCCAGCCCGACCCAGTGCATCAGGTCGCGCAGATCGGCCGCGGCGGCATCGCGCCCGGCCACGCGCAGCGGCAGCGCGATGTTCTCGACCACCGGCAGGTGGTCAAGGAACTGGCAGTCCTGGTGCACCACCCCCATGCGCCGGCGCATCCGCGCGATCTCGTCGCGCGACAGGCCGCGCAGGTTCGCACCGTCGAAGACAACCTGTCCCGCGGTCGGGGTCAGCGCGGCGTAGCACAGCTTGAGAAGGGTGGTCTTGCCCGCTCCTGACGGCCCGGTCAGAAAGTGGAAAGAGCCTGCCGGCAGCTCCAGTGAAATATCGCTGAACAGCGCTTCGCCCCCGTAGGAATAGGCGACGTTGTGAAAGGCGATCACGCGGACCCCCATGTTCCGGATGGTTTCAGGTTCGCCCAAAGGGTGTTCCGTTTCAATCCCGGCGCGACGCGAATTGCAAGGCCCCGACACAAACACTTGGAGAATGCCCCCCGTATTGCTACAAGATAACGAGGGTTTGACCGGGCCGGACACGGGGACGTGACGGGAACGTGGACGCCGATCGGCGCGCGGGATAAGAGGACGACATGCGGCTAACCTGCCCGAATTGCGATGCCCAGTACGAGGTCGATGACCGGGCGATCCCCGAAAACGGCCGCGACGTGCAGTGTTCCAACTGCGGGCATACCTGGTATCAGCT
>JASBUM010000174.1 GCA_030147905.1 Acidimangrovimonas sp. | reverse complement strand
AGCGCGCGCGCAAGGGCTGCGACTGGATCGTGGCCAACGACGTCAGCGCGCAGGGCGGGGCGATGGGCGGGGCCGAGAATGCCGTCACGCTGATCTCTAACGAGGGTGAGGAAAGCTGGCCGCGCGCAAGCAAGGAAGCGGTCGCGCGCCGGTTGGCCGCGCACATCGCCGAGGCCCTGCAATGACGGCTCAGGCCGAGATGTCGGACGGGCCCCGCATCCGGCTGGTGCATGAGCCCGACGCGGATCCTGCGGTGCCGCTGCCGCGCTACGAGACAGCCGGCGCCGCGGGGGCCGACCTGCGGGCCAACCTCGCACCGGGCGACCGTGCGGGCGGGATCGTCCTTGCGCCGCTGGCCCGGGCGCTGGTGCCGACCGGGTTGCGCGCCGAGATCCCGCCGGGCTTCGAGATGCAGATCCGCCCGCGCTCGGGGCTTGCGCTGCGCCACGGCATTGCGCTGGTCAATGCGCCCGGGACCATCGACAGCGATTATCGCGGCCCGATCGGCGTGATCGTCATCAACCTCGGCGATGCGCCCTTCACCATCGCGCATGGCGAGCGGATCGCACAGGCCGTGATCGCGCCGGTGTCGCGTGCGGAATTCGTCAAGGCGCGGACGCTGGACGAGACCGCACGCGGCGCGGGCGGCTTCGGCTCGACGGGGCGGGCATGACGGGGGGGCGTCTGATCTCGACGTGTCCCCACGCCGATCCCCGACGGTCTCCGTCTCCGGCGGGGGAGGGCGCTTCATGCTTCTGGTGATCGCGGCGGCCGGCGCATTGTGGGTTCTGGGCATCGTCTTCGACGTGCCGCGCGTCAGCCGCTGGGCGGTGATCGGCGTGCTTCTGGCGGCAGTTCTGGCGGTGCAACTGATCTTGCCGCAGGGCCATCCGCTGCGCGAGGCCACGGGCGGATCCTACCGCCCCTGGCTGGTTCTCGGCGGTCTCTTCGTGCTGGTCGCCGGCTACCGGATGCTGCTTGCGCGCCTTCATGCCAGGGCCGCAGTGATCCCCGGATCCGAGGTGCCGCCCGACCCCGGGATCGAGGGAAACGCCCCGGACGGGTCGCGCGCGAATGCGCAGGGTGACGCGGGGGGGGAGGATGCGGTCCCGGCGGCGCAGGCGCCCGCGGCTGCGACGGGTACCCGGGCGGGCGCGGCCGAGCCTGCCGCGTCCGCGTCCGCGACGGGCCCCGCATCGGCGCCGGCGGGGGGCAGCTTCTCCTCGGAGGAATTGCGCCGTTATGCCCGCCACATCATGCTGCGCGAGATCGGCGGTCCCGGTCAGAAGGCGCTGCGCGACGCGCGTGTGCTGGTAGTCGGCGCGGGGGGGCTGGGCGCGCCGGCGCTGCTTTATCTGGCCGCCGCCGGCGTCGGCCGGATCGGGATCGTCGATGACGACACGGTGGAACTGTCCAATCTTCAGCGCCAGATCATCCACCGGACAGCGGCGGTCGGCGCGCCGAAGGTCAGCTCGGCCGCCGATACCATCGCAGCGCTCAACCCCCATGTCGTGACCGTCCGCCACCAGCTGCGGCTTGACGCGCAAAGCGGTCGGGCGCTGATCGAGGATTATGACCTCGTGCTCGACGGCAGCGACAACTTTGACACACGCTATCTGGTCAACCGGCTGGCGGCGCAGGCCGGCATCCCGCTGATCGCCGCCGCGATCACCCAGTGGGAGGGGCAGATCAGTCTGTATGATCCGGCCCATGGGGCGCCGTGCTACGAATGTATCTTTCCTACCCGTCCCGCGCCCGGCATGGTGCCCAGCTGCGCCGAGGCGGGCGTGGCGGCGCCACTTCCGGGGGTGCTGGGCTCGATGATGGCGCTGGAGGCGGTCAAGTGGATCACCGGCGCAGGCCAGTCCCTGGCCGGCCGCATGCTGATCTTCGACGGGCTGTGGGGCGATACGCGCAGCTTCCGCCTGTCGCGCCGCGAGGATTGTCCCGTATGCGCGCGCCTCGGGCGGGGGGAAGTCGCGCGCGACGTCTCATGACCGCGGCCCGCCGGCCACGATCCACAACCGACAGGAAGGCAA
>JASBUM010000077.1 GCA_030147905.1 Acidimangrovimonas sp. | reverse complement strand
GCTGACCGATCCGGGCGTCGCCCAGTGGGTGTTGTTCAAGCTCGACGGCGGGATCGATCACCTGCTGGTCGACGAGGCACAGGACACCAGCCCGGTGCAATGGCAGGTCATCGACCTGCTCAGCCAGGAATTCACCGCCGGTCAGGGCGCCCGCGCGGTCGATCGGACGATCTTCGTCGTGGGCGACAAGAAACAATCGATCTATTCTTTCCAGGGGGCCGATCTTGCCGCCTTCGACCGGATGCGCGACCATTTCGGCGAACGCATGCGGGCTGCGCGGCAACCCCTGGGGGAAATGTCGCTCGATTTCTCCTTCCGCTCCTCGCCGGCGATCCTGCGGCTGGTGGATCTGACCTTCGACGAGCGCCGCGGCCCCGGACTGGGCGGCGCCGTCCGTCACCTGGCCTATCACGACGCGCGACCCGGGCGGGTCGACCTTTGGCCGGTGGTGGAACCCGCAACCGATCCCGATCCCGGCGAGTGGTACCTGCCCGTCGATCTGCCGGCCGAGCGCCACCACGAACGCAACCTCGCCGAAGCGATCGCCGCCGCCATCGCCGAGATGACGAACGGCGCCACCCGGATTCCCGCCGGTGACGGCAGCCGCGCGCTGCGTCCCGGCGACATTCTCATCCTTGTCCAGCGCCGCGCCCGCCTGTTCCATGAGATCATCCGCGCCTGCAAGGCGGCGGGCCTGCCCGTCGCCGGGGCCGACCGGCTCAAGCTCGGGGCCGAGATCGCGGTGCGCGATCTGACCGCACTCCTGTCGTTTCTTGCCACCGACACGGATGATCTGGCGCTGGCCACCGCCTTGCGGTCACCGCTCTTCGGTTGGTCCGAGCAGGACCTCCACCGGCTTGCGGCGGGGCGTGGCCGGGTCAGCCTGTGGCAAAACCTCCGCCAGCGGCACGCCGAACATCCGTGGACCCATGCGGTGCTGACCGATCTGCGCGATCAGGCCGACTTCCTGCGGCCCTACGAGCTGATCGAACGCATGCTGACCCGGCATGACGGCCGCCGCCGGATCCTTGCCCGGCTGGGCCCCGAGTCCGAGGACGGCATCGACGCCTTCCTTGACCAGGCGCTGGCCTATGAGCGGCTCGCGGTGCCCAGCCTCATCGGTTTTCTCGGCTGGATCGAGATCGACGCCGCCGAGATCAAGCGCCAGCCCGACGAGGCCGGCGACCAGATCCGCGTGATGACGGTACATGGCGCCAAGGGGCTGGAGGCGCCCGTGGTGTTCCTGCCCGACACCGCCGAGCGCCAGGCGCCGCGATCCGGCGCCGTCACCCGGGGGCCCGACGGAACCATCCTGTGGCAATCGAACAGCGCCGAGCGCACCCCGGCACAGGCAGCGGCCGCACAGGCGGAAAGGCAGCGCCAGACCGAGGAAAACCTGCGCCTGCTCTATGTCGCGCTGACCCGGGCGGAGGTCTGGCTCATCGCCTGTGCGGCGGGCAGGGCAGCCGGCGACGATTGCTGGTACAGGCTGATCGAAAGCGGCATGACGGCGGCCGGCGCGGGCCGGCTCGATACCGCGCTGGGCGCCGGGCTCCGGCTCGAAAGCGGCCACTGGCCGGTCGCCGAAGCCGCCGGTTCAGCCGCCGCAGCCCCCTCGCAACCCGTCGCGGCCCCCTCCGAGGGGCTGCCGTCATGGGCGCGGCGCGGCGCCGTGCCGGCCGAGGCCGGCGTGCCGGTTTCCGCACCGTTTTCACCCTCGGCGCTCGGGGGGGCCAAGGCACTACCCGCAGAGCCCGCGGCCCTGATCGAGGACATCGAGGCGGAGGCGGGGGACGAGGCGCTGCGCCATGGCCGGCGTCTGCATCTGCTGCTGGAACATCTGCCCGCCTGGCCTGCCGAAACCCGTGCCCGCCGCGCGGCCGACCTGCTCGCCGCCGGCGCCGATCCGGGCGCCGATCCGGAGCAAGCCGCGCAGCTTCTGGCCGAGGCGGTACGCGTGCTGGATACGCCCGGACTGGGCTGGCTTTTCGGCCCCGACAGTCTCGCCGAGGTCGAGATTGCCGCCGATCTGGGACCCGGGCGGATGCTGGGGGCGATCGACCGGCTGATCGTCGCGCCCGACCGCATTCTCGCCGTCGACTACAAGTCGAACCGCATCGTCCCCGACCGCGCCGAGGAGGTGCCCGACGGCATCCTGCGCCAGATGGGCGCCTATGCCGCGGGCCTTGCGCAAATCTATCCCGACCGTCGGATCGAAACCGCCATCCTGTGGACACAGGTCCCGCTCCTGATGTCGCTTCCACCACATCTTGTGGAGCGGGCGCTTGCATCCACGAGCTGGCCTTGACGCCATAGGGAGCCGTGCCTAGGTTTGATCCAAGCCACTTCCCTAGGAGCAGACCCATGGCCACCGTTGCCGTTTCCGATGCGAATTTCGACGCCGAAGTTCGCCAGTCCGACCTTCCCGTCGTCGTCGATTTCTGGGCCGAATGGTGCGGCCCCTGCCGCCAGATCGGGCCCGCGCTCGAAGAATTGTCCGAGGAATATGCCGGGCGGGTGAAATTCGTCAAAGTCGACGTCGACAACAACCCCAACAGCCCCGCTCAATTGGGCGTTCGCGGCATTCCCGCCTTGTTCCTGTTCAAGAACGGCGAGGTCGTGTCGAACAAGATTGGTGCGGCGCCGAAGGCCGCCCTCGCCAACTGGATCGCCGGCGCCGTCTGAACACGCGGGCTTGCGCAATGGCCGGGCCGTTTCGCGCGGCCCGGTTTTTGATGCCCGGCACCCGCCTTGCCGCCCCGGTGGGGGGCGCCATATAGAGCGGGACAGAACGGAGAAGCCCAATGGCGCAAGAACAATTCCCGGGTTGGCACGGGACCACGATCCTGGCGGTACGCCGCGGCGGCAAGGTCGTCGTCGCCGGTGACGGACAGGTGTCGCTCGGCCAGACGGTCATCAAGGGTTCGGCGCGCAAGGTCCGTCGCCTGACGCCCGGCGGCCGCGCGGTGGTGGCGGGCTTCGCCGGCTCCACCGCCGATGCCTTCACCTTGCTGGAACGTCTCGAGACCAAGCTCGAGGCGGCACCCGGCCAGCTCGCCCGCGCCTGCGTCGAGCTTGCAAAGGACTGGCGCACCAACAAGTATCTGCGCAATCTGGAGGCGATGCTGATCGTCACCGACGGGGCCGAACTGTTCGTCATCACCGGTGCGGGCGATGTGCTTGAACCCGAACATGATGTCGCCGCCATCGGATCGGGCGGGAATTTCGCGCTCGCCGCCGCGCGCGGGCTGATGGAAAGCGACTTTCCGGCCGAGGAAATCGCCCGCAAGGCCATGGCGATCGCCGCCGACATCTGCGTCTACACCAATGGCAATCTCACCGTGGAGACGATTGCGAAATGACCGACCTGACCCCGCGCGAGATCGTATCCGAACTTGACCGTTTCATCATCGGCCAGAAGGAAGCCAAGCGCGCCGTCGCGGTGGCCCTGCGTTCACGCTGGCGGCGGCAGCAGCTGACCGGCGCGCTGCGCGACGAGGTCTTTCCCAAGAACATCCTGATGATCGGCCCGACCGGCGTGGGCAAGACCGAGATCTCGCGGCGGCTGGCGAAGCTGGCGCGCGCGCCCTTCATCAAGGTCGAGGCGACCAAGTTCACCGAGGTCGGCTATGTCGGCCGCGATGTAGAACAGATCATCCGCGATCTGGTGGACAGCGCCATCACCATGACCCGCGAACACATGCGCGAGGATGTCCGTGCGCGGGCGCAGGACGCCGCCGAGGAACGGGTGATCGAGGCGATCGCCGGCCGCGATGCGCGCCAGCAGACTCGCGAGATGTTCCGCGACAAGCTGCGCCGCGGCGAGCTTGACGACACGGTGATCGAACTGGAAGTCACCGACACGTCCAATCCCATGCAGACGATGGAAATCCCGGGCCAGCCCGGCGGCATGGGCATGATGAATCTGGGCGACATCTTCGGCAAGGCCTTCGGAGGACGCAAGGTTCGCCGCAAGATGAGTGTCTCCGAAAGCTACGACGTGCTCATCAACGAAGAGGCCGACAAGCTTCTCGATGACGAGACGGTCAATCGCGCTGCCCTGGACGCGGTACAGGAAAACGGCATCGTCTTCCTCGACGAGATCGACAAGGTCTGCGCCCGCGCCGATGCCCGCGGCGCCGATGTCAGCCGCGAAGGCGTGCAGCGCGACCTGCT
>JASBUM010000081.1 GCA_030147905.1 Acidimangrovimonas sp. | reverse complement strand
CCATGAGGGCGAGCGCTGCGAAAGCCGGCAGGTGTTCAAGAAGGTGCTGCGCGACGGCGCGCGCGGGGTGTTCCAGGGCAAGATCCTGGTCCGTCCCGGCGCCCAGAAGACCGACGGCTATCAGATCAGCCAATCGCTGCTTCTGGACGAGGACAGCCAGTTCCTCGCCAAGCCGGAACTGGAGATCTATGCCGACGACGTCCAGTGCAGCCATGGCTCGACCTCGGGCGCGATCGACGAGACCGCGCTTTTCTATCTGCGCTCGCGCGGGGTGGGCGAGGATCAGGCGCGCGCGCTTCTGGTCATGGCCTTCCTTGCCGAGGCGGTCGAGGAGATCGAGGACGAGGCGGTCGCCGATGCGATCCGCGCCCGGCTGCAGGCATGGATGGGGATCGAGGCCGAGTAGGATGAGCGTCGCGCGCGACATTCTCGTCAGCTACCGGGCGCCGGCGCGGCAGATGCGCCGGATGCTGGCGGACGGCCCGCGCGAGGAACGGGCGCTGGCGATGCTGATGGGGGCGTTGGCGATGTTCTTTCTGGCCAAGTGGCCGGAATTGCTGCGTGCGAGCCGGCTCGACCCCCAGGTGCCTTTCGATGCGCGGATGGGGGGCGCCTTGATGGGGCTGATCTTCCTGATGCCGCTTGTCGCCTATGCGGTGGCGGCGCTGTCGCATCTGCTCTTGCGTCCGGCGGGCTGGCGGGGCAGTTGGTATGCGGCGCGGCTTGCGCTGTTCTGGTCGCTTCTGGCGATCAGCCCGCTGGTTCTGGCCGAGGGGCTGGTACTGGGCCTTGCGGGGCCGGGACGATGGGTGGCGCCGGTGGGCTATGCGGTGCTGGCGGCGTTCCTGTGGCTGTGGGCCGGTGCGCTGTGGGGCGCGCGGGACACCGCGCGGCGGGCGGTGCGGCCGGCGGATGCCGGGACCGGGCGTGCCGAGGATGACCGGGCGGCAGGCGCGGTAGGGGACGCGCTGCGGCCGAGCGAGACGGCGACGGGAACGGGAAGAAACGGATGAGCGGATTGGCAACCTGGTTCGAGCTGGCGCGCGAGACGCTTGTCAATCCGCGGCTGGGCGCGCGCCGGATCCTCGACATGAACCTGCCGCAGCGCAGCCTGTGGGAACTGCTGGTGCTGACCGCGGTCCTGACCGATCTGGTCCTTGTCGCGGGGCTTGCGATCGATCCGGCCACCGCCTGGGTGCTGCGCGATGCGTCGCTGCCCGGGCCGCTGGTTCTGGCGCTGCTGCAATTCGCGGCCCTCGCGCTGATGGCGGGGGCGATCCATACCGTCGGGCGGATCTTCGGCGGCAAGGGGGTCTGGCCCGGCGCGCTGGCGCTGGTGGCGTGGATCCAGCTTATCCTTTTCGGGCTGCAACTGGTGCAGATCGTACTGTTCGTGCTGATCCCGCCGCTTGGCGATCTGATGGGACTGGTTTCGATGGCGGTGCTGATCTGGCTGTTGATCCCCTTCGTCGCCGAATTGCACGGGTTCAAGCGGCTGGGGCTTGTGTTTCTGGTCGTGGTGCTGAGCTTTCTCACCTTCGGCCTGGTGCTGAGCTATCTGCTTGCCATGATGGGTCTCATGCTGCCCGGAGCTGCCTGAAATGTACGACGTCGAAAAGATCCGCCGCGATTTCCCGATCCTCGGCCGCGAGGTGAACGGCAAACCGCTGGTCTATCTGGACAACGGCGCCTCGGCGCAGAAGCCGCAGGTGGTGATCGATGCGATCACCCGCGCCTATTCGATGGAATATGCCAATGTCCATCGCGGGTTGCATTACCTGTCCAACCTCGCCACCGACAGATATGAAGGCGTGCGCGCGACCATCGCGCGGTTTCTCAACGCCGCCGATCCCGACGAGATCGTCTACGCCACCGGCACCACGCAGGCGATCAACATGGTCTCTTACGCCTGGGCCGCGCCGCGGATGCAGCCGGGTGACGAGATCGTGCTGTCGATCATGGAGCATCACGCCAATATCGTGCCCTGGCATTTCCTGCGCGAACGTCAGGGTGTCGTGCTGAAATGGGTCGATGTCGACGGGCAGGGCGCGCTTGATCCGCAGGCGGTGATCGACGCGATCGGGCCGAAGACCAAGCTCGTCGCGATCACCCAGATGTCGAACGTTCTGGGCACCCGCGTCGATGTCGCGGCGATCTGCGCCGCTGCGCGCGCCCGCGGCGTGCCGGTTCTGGTCGACGGCAGCAAGGGCGCGGTTCATGGCCCGGTCGACGTGCAGGCGATGGGTTGCGATTTCTACGCCATCACCGGGCACAAGCTCTACGGCCCCTCCGGCTCGGGCGCGATCTATATCCGCCGCGAGCGTCAGGCCGAGATGCGCCCGTTCATGGGCGGCGGCGACATGATCCGCGAGGTCACCCGCGAGGCGATCACCTATGCCGATCCGCCGATGAAGTTCGAGGCCGGAACCCCCAGCATCGTGCAGCAGATCGGCCTTGGCGTCGCGCTTGAATATCTGATGGATCTCGGGATGGAGAATGTCGCCGCGCATGAACGCGAGCTGTGCGACTATGCCCGCGGGCGTCTCGGCGGGCTCAACTGGCTTCAGGTTCAGGGCGATGCGCCGGGCAAGGGGGCGATCTTTTCGTTCACCCTCGACGGGCCGGCCCATGCCCATGACATCTCGACCGTGCTCGACAAGAAGGGCGTGGCGGTGCGCGCGGGTACCCATTGCGCCATGCCGCTGATGGATCATCTGGGCGTCAGCGCCACCTGCCGCGCCTCCTTCGGGCTCTACAATACCCGCGCCGAGGTCGATGCCCTGGTCGAGGCGCTGGAACTGTGCCACGAGCTTTTCGCCTGAGATCGCCGGGTCGGTCGGCGCCGCGGCTTGTCCGCGCGGTGGCTCGGCTGCGCCACTATCCGGTCGCGGTGCGCGCGCGATGCGCCTCGGGCAGGGCGAAAAGGGCAAGCGCCAGCGCGATGAGGACGAAAAGCCCCGGTCCGATCCGGCCCCAGGCGAGCACCCCGCCGACGCCGCCGATCAGGAAGGCGCCAAGGCTTGCCCCGTGCAGGATCAGCCGGTCACGCACCACGGCCCGGCCCGAAAGCGTCTGCGCCCCGCCCAGCAGGATCGCCAGTTCGACGCCGATATCGGTGCTGATGCCGGTGACATGGGTGGTGCGCACCCGCGCGTCGGTGATCCGGGTGGTGGTGGCGTTCTGAAGCCCCAGCGCGAAGGCCACGCCGAGCAGGATCGCGGGGTCCGCATGGCTGGCCGGGGTCAAAAGATCCGCTAGCGCCATCGCCAGCAGGATCGCGGCCTCGGCCAGGATCGAATAGGCATAGATTCCGCGAATGCCGCGGCGCCGCCCGCGCTCGATCAACAGCGCCGAGGCGAAGGCCCCGGCGATGAAGGACGCAACCAGCCCCAGCGCCCAGCCCGCCAGCCCCCATTGGCCAAGCCCGAGGTGATCCGAGGCGGCCGAGACATTGCCCGTCATGTTGCCCGAGAAGAATCCCAAGGATCGGAAGCCCGCGGCGTTGATCGCGCCGGCGATCAGCGCCAGAAAGACGGCAAGGCGCAGATCGACGCGCACCGTTCGTTGCGGACCGGTATGGATCAGCATGCGTTTCCCCGCGAGAGCCCGGCCCAAGACCTACGCCGCCGCCGCGCCGGATGCAATTTGTTGCGCGCCGGCATTTGCCCGTTGCGCCACCGGGCAGGGGCCGCTATAGAGCCATTCGCGCGGCACCCGTAGCTCAGCTGGATAGAGCGCTGCCCTCCGAAGGCAGAGGCCACAGGTTCGAATCCTGTCGGGTGCGCCATAAAATCAATACCTTGAACCCCCAACCTTTTGGCCCACCCGGTGGGGACGGTCGCGGTTTCGTTCCCGCTGCGGGCGATTCCATCGCCTCCACCGCAGTCTTCTGGTGGTCGGGGCGATGGTGGCCATGGACCGATTCCTGCATCGCCATGCTGATCCCGGAAAAACCGGAAACATCCCGGATCTCGGCTCCGGCCCGGTTGTCCGGGTGGTCGCGGCATGCCTCAGGATGTGCGGGGTGACCCCGGCAAGGCATTTCCCGTGACCCGCGCTGGCGGCCATCTTCCGCGCGATCCCGCCAGCGTCGGGCCGGCCGCAGCTGATGTCGCCTAAGCTGTTTCCGGTGTCGCGCTGGCAACCCGGCACCCGGCCCGGGCCCTGCCGGCATTCCTGCCGCGACCGCCCTTCTTGGCACAGGCACTTGCGCGCGCGCCCCCCCCCCGCGCCCGATCAGCCCGGCGGCGGATGCGCCGGCTCATCGCCGATCTCGGCCATCTTGCGGTCGAGTTTTGCGGTCATCTCGCGGACCACATCGGCATGGGCGGGGTCGTTGTAGAGGTTGAACAGCTCCAGCGGGTCCTTCTCGCAGTCGAACAGCTCCCATTCCCGGTCCTCGCCGCCGTGGTTTGTCCCGGGCAGGCCGAAGCCGTCGTTGTACCAGTAGATCAGCTTGTAGCGCTGGTCACGGATGCCGTAGTGCGAATAGGCGTTGTGGTCCGGGTCGCGATGCATCCAGTAGCGGTGATAGGCGACATCGGGCCAGTCGGGCGGCGTCCGCCCCGACAGCAGCGCGCGAAAGCTCGTGCCCTGCATGTAGGAGGGCGTGACCAGCCCCGCGAAGTCGAGGAATGTCGGCGCGAAATCGACGTTGCAGATCACGCTGTCGCAGATCGAGCCCGCAGGGATCTCGCGCGGATAGCGGATGAGGAACGGCATCTGGAAGCTCTCCTCATACATGAAGCGCTTGTCGTACCACCCATGTTCTCCAAGGAAAAATCCCTGATCCGAGGTGTAGATGACGATGGTGTCGCGGGCCAGATCC
>JASBUM010000063.1 GCA_030147905.1 Acidimangrovimonas sp. | reverse complement strand
GCGGATCGCGGGTTTCGCGGTGCCGCCGGCGCTGCCGCCGGACTGCATCGCTCTGCTGGCCGGACTTGATTGCGACCTCGTCGACGAGGAGGATCGGCAGGACCACTGGTTCACGAGCCTGCTGGATCCAAGAAACGACGGAGCCGTCAGGCCGCGGTTCCACGAGATCGCGCAGGCGGTTCTGTCCCCGGATGCCAAGGTGGAACCGGGCGTGATGTGAAGCGGACGAATGGGCGTCGACGCAAACCGTGGAGGCGGGGCGTGTCGGACAACGCGGGAGGAAGACGAACCATGGCCGACTGGCTGAGCGCGCTTGCTGCGATAGAGGAACTCGAGGACGGCGAATTCGACGCCGCGCTGGTGGCCGAGATGGAAGCGGCGGCAGCCCGGCGTGCGTTGCCGCCCCTACGTTTCTCGACGCCGACGTTCAAGGAATACAACACCTCCGACGTCAAGGGCTGCGGCAAGAATTCCTTTCCCGCCTTCTCGATCACCGCGGGCGGCTGCGCGCTGGATTGCGACCATTGCCAGGCCAAGATCCTCGAGCCGATGATCCCGGCGACCAAGCCCGAGATGCTCGACCAAAAGGTGCGCGATCTGATCATGCTGCAAGGATTGCAGGGCTTTTTGCTGTCGGGCGGCTCGAACCGGCGCAACGAGATCCGCTATGAACGTTTCTATCCGGTGATCGAGGGGCTCAAGCGCGACTTTCCCCATCTCAAGATCGCGATCCATACCGCCCTGACCGATGAGGCGGGCGCACGACGGATGGAAGCGGCCGGCGTCGATACCGCGATGATGGATGTGATCGGCGCCCAGGAAACCATTGAACAGGTCTATCATCTCGACCGTCCGGTCGCCGATTTCGAGGCGACGTTGGCAGCGCTGACCGCGACCAAGATGGAGGTGACGCCGCATATCGTCGTCGGGCTCCATTACGGCCGAATCCTGGGCGAGGCCAATGCGCTCGATATCGTGTCGCGCCACGGCGTCCATGCCCTGGTTCTGGTGGTGATCATGCCTTTCTACGCCCGTCCGGGCACTTTCGTCACGCCCGAGACCGCCGAAGTCGGCCGGATCTTCCTTGAGGCGCGGCGGCGGCTGCCCGACAAACATGTATTGCTGGGCTGCGCGCGGCCGGCGGGGATGCACAAGCGCATGACCGACGCCTATGCGGTGATGGCCGGGCTCGACGGGATCGCCTTTCCGGCCGATGGCGCGGTGGCGGTGGCGCGGGCGACCGGTCGCGACTGGCATCAGGAACATGCCTGCTGCTCGATCAAGATCGGCGGCGATCTGGGGCGCGCGACGGGTGGCCAGCGCGCCACTTGCGCGGCATGAGCGCGCCCGACGATATCGATGTGCTGGTGGTCGGGCTCGGCCCGGCCGGCGCGGCGGCGGCCGAAGCCGCGGCGCGCGCCGGGCTGCGTGTGATCGCGGCCGAGCGCAATGCTGAGCCCGGCCTGCCGGTCCAATGCGCCGAATTCGTGCCGATGATGATCGGCGGCGACGTCCCGGAACTGACCGCCAGCAGCATCCAGACCATTGACGCGATGGACACCTATGTCGGCGCCGATCCGGCCGATCCGACCCCCGATTTTCGCGGCCATATGATCTACCGCGCACGTTTCGATCAGGCCCTGATCGCCCGCGCGCAGGAGGCCGGCGCCGATTGCCGCTTCGGCCTGCCGCTGCGCGCGCTTGACGGCGACGGAAGCGCGACGCTGGGCGCCGGAAATGCGCCCGGATTGCGCGTCAGGCCACGGCTGATCATCGGCGCCGACGGGCCGCGCTCGGTCGTGGCGCGGGCCGCCGGATGCCCCAATCGCGCGCTGGTCGAGACGCGGCAGATCACCGTCGATCTTCTGCGCCCGCATCGCGCCACTGATATTTTCCTGCGGCCCGAGATCGCGGGCGGCTACGCCTGGCTGTTCCCGCGCGGGGCCATGGCCAATCTCGGCCTCGGTCTGGTGCCGGAGCTGAAA
>JASBUM010000057.1 GCA_030147905.1 Acidimangrovimonas sp. | reverse complement strand
TCGATCGCGACCGCGGTGTCGATCGCCTCGCGCGCGAGGGTCTTGCTCTGCTTGCCGACGACGCCGGAGATATCGCGCAGCGCGACCAGTTCGCGGCCGATGACGCCGTTGATGTGAAGCTGTAGCGCAGCCGACCGCAGGCTGAGCGCCATGTTGCGCGACAGCGCGTCCATCTGCTGGGTTCGCTGGCTGACGATCACGTTGACCGCGATGACGCCCACTGCCGCGCCGATCAGCACGAAACCGTAGATGGCGCCGGCCAGGGTGGTCAGCACCGGCCGTCCCCCCGATTTCTTCATTCCGCTCTGCCCCTGCCAAGCCGCCTGTTCTTGTCTTCGACATTAACGAAAATAAAAGGCATGGTCCAGTTTCCTCGGGGAAATCGCATAGGCGCGCGGTCCGTCCGGAAGAGCGGGCCGCGGACGCCACAACGCAAGCTTTGGAACAGCCAAATTCGACCCGAGCGAACATACGCGAAGTTCGGCGAAAACCGGCGGGCGCGAAACGATGCACGGTGCCTGCGCGCAGATGCAGGGACGCCGCGGTTCCCCTTGCGGCCCGTTGCGCCTAACTTGGGATCAGAACCGGCGGGCGAGCCGGCCCCGCCGCCGGCGTGACGATGGCGAGGCGTACGGAACGGTCATCGGGATACCGCGGCAAGTGCGGGTGTGCGGCTGCTCTCGGCGTGCGGCTTCGGGCGGGGACGGGATTTCGGGCCGGCGCGACCAGCGTGCGGCGAGGGCGGGCGCGCTGCGCGCCCAGATGCGGCGCCAGGCGCTGGGGGCTGCCCCCGGGGGGCGCGGAATTGGAGATCGCGATGCAGAAATTGCAGGCACAGGGTGTTCATCACATCACGCTGGTGGGTGCCGACCGTCAGGGAACCATCGATTTCTGGGAGGGCGTGCTGGGCATGCCCTTCGTCTTCGAACAGCCCAATCTCGACCGGCCCGAGGAAAGCCATCTCTATTTCGATCCCGGTGACGGCCGGCTGATCACCGTCTTCACCGACGATGGCCGCAAGGGGGACGGGGCGCGTACCTCCACCGCGCCGGGGGCGGTTCACCACCTTGCCTTCGCGGTCAGCGGGGCAAGCTTCCGCCAGGCGGTGACGCGGCTCGATGAACGCGGCATCACCCACAGCGGCGTCAAGGATCGCGGCTTCATGGATTCGATCTACTTCCGCGACCCGCTGGGGCTTCTGATCGAGCTGGCCTGCTACCGGTTCGAGCCGCCCGCGGGTCATGGTCATGCCGCCGTCCTGGCCGAGGCCCACCGGCTGCGGGTGGCGCGGGGCGACCGGGCGATCGGTGACGTGCATCTCGCCGATGCGATCGAGAACCTGATCGCCCGATCGACGGCAAGCCTTTCGGCCGATCGCGGCCCGCGCGATCCTTACAACGGCTAGCCTTGCTGCCGGCGCCGGAACGGCAGGCGGCCGCCCCCGCACGCCCGCGCGCGGCGCATAGGCAGACGGAGGCGGACGGCGGCGGATCGAGATCGCGGGCGTAGATCGCGCGCCGTGACAGGCGTGGACGGGTGCAAAGGCGCGGATGGAACAGGGGCGGCGGCGGGAAGCGGCGCAGGAGAACGCTTGCCGGGCCTCGCCGGCACCTGTCCTTCGCTGCCGCCGGCCCCGCAGGGCGAGGGCTGTCCGGCTTGCCCCGCCTGGCCGCGCCGGTTCTGCCCGGGCCGTAGTCCCGACCGCTTCCGCAATCGTGCGCCGGCCCGGCTCTTCGCCGGCTCCCGCCAGGCGGGGGCCGTTCGGCTCAGCCCGCCGGGCGCGCGTCAGCGCCGCCCGCGCCCCCGTCCCGGCCGCTCTGTGCTTCGGCCGCGGCCTCGGCGGCCTCGTCCTCGGGCCGTGCAAAGCGCACGCTTGCCGCGGCCAGCGCCGGCAGATGGTCGAACAGCGAATCCTCGACGGCGGCGGCGATCCGGTTGGCCTCGGCCATCGGCAGGACGCGGTCGACGTCGATTTCGCAGTCGACGTGCAGCTTGTGCCCCAGCCAGCGCGCCCGCGCGCTGGTCACCGCGATTACGCCCGGGACGTGGCCCGCGGCATGCGCGATCTCCCCGGACAGGCCCGGCTCGATCCCGTCGAGCATCCGCGTCAGCACCGATACGGCGGATTGCCAGACGATGCCGAAGATCGCCACCGTGATGAGAAGCCCGACGATCGGATCGGCCAGCGGGAAACCGGCCCAGACGCCAAGCGCACCCAGCACCACCGCCAGGCTGGTCAGCCCGTCTGTGCGCGCGTGGTATCCGTCGGCGATCAGCGCGGCGCTGTTGATCTCGCGGCCCACGCGGATGCGGAAGACGGCGACCACCTCGTTGCCGATGAACCCGACCAACCCTGCCCCGATCAGCCAGCCCAGATGGGTAACCGGACGGGGGTTGATCAGCCGGTCGATGGCCTCGTAGCCCGCGACCAGCGCACTCGACAGGATGATGAGGACGATGATGATGCCGGCAAGGTCCTCGACCCGGCCCAGCCCGTAGGGAAAGCGCGCGCTGGGCGGGCGTCGCGCCAGAAGGAAGGCGATCCACAGCGGCAGCGCCGTGGTCGCATCGGCAAAGTTGTGAATCGTGTCGGCCAGCAGCGCGACGCTGCCCGACAACAACACCACGGCGATCTGCATCAGGCCCGTCACCATCAGGATGACGAAGGACCATTTGATCGCCCAGATCCCTCGGCTGGTGGTGGCGATGGTGGCGTCGATCACGCCGTGGGTGTGCCCGTGCCCGTGGTCATGCCCATGCCCATGCCCGTGGTCATGCCCGTGCCCGTGCCCGTGGTCGTGGTGATGTCCGTGCCCGAAGCCGAACCAGTCGCGTATTGTTTCGATCATGATCGCCTCAGAGATATTTGCTGATGGACTTCAGGTCGCGGATCGTGGCGGGCGCGTCTTCGGCGCTTTCGCTCAGGCAATGCGCGATATGGTCATGAATCATCTCGCGCTTGGCCTGGCTGATCGCGGCCTCGACGGCGTGAAGCTGTTGGGCCAGTTCGGTGCAGGGCCGGCCGGCCTCGAACATCGCGATGACCGATTCGAGATGGCCGCGGGCACGTTTGAGCCGGCGTATGATGGCGGGATGCGACGCATGTTCCATGCTGCTCCGATATCCTCCCGGGGGGGATAAGGCAAGTCACCTGCGCGCAACGCCGGCCAATTTCGCGCCGCGGGCGCGACTTCGCGGCCCGGTTCGTTGCCAGCGGGCCTTAATTTCGCCGCACTTGCCGTTGAAAAGACGGGCACAACCGTGCGATTGCGAAAGACGTGTCATGGCCCTTGATCTGCGGCGCAGACTGCGCGCCCGGCTGACGGACGAGAACGGCAGCGTCACCTTCGAGGCGATGCTGTGGTTGCCCATCTTCGTCTTCGTCCTGTGGCTGGTCGCCGATGCCTCGATCATCTTCGGATCCGAGGCCCGCATCCTGCGTGTCGTCCAGGACGCCAACCGGATGTATGCGTCGGGCTATTTCCAGACCGCCGCGCAGACCGAGAAATTCATCAACGACAAGCTTTCGGCGATGTCGTCGAACCTGCAGATATCCACCACCGAGAACAACAAGATCATCCGCACGGTGGTGACGGTTCCGGTCTCGGACCTGACCGCGTCGGGCACCATCGGCGCCTTCACCAACATGAAGGTCTCGATCGCCTCCGAACAGATGTCGGAGGGCTGACATGCGGCCCGCGACGAAGTCCCGCCCGACGCCGGTCACGCCCGGATTCGCCGCGGCGGGCGCCCGCCGGGGCCATCGCCGGGCGGCGGGGCTGCGCAGTGCACTGCGCGACGAAAGCGGGGTGATGACCGCCTTTGGCCTGTTCACCGTCATCACGCTGCTGATCCTGGGCGGCTATGCGGTCGATTTCTCCAGCGCGATCGAGGCGCGCACGCGCCTTCAGGTCAATACCGACGTGGCGGCCCATGCTGCCCTGCTGACGCGCCAGACGGACACCGCGCAGAACGCCCGCGCGCAGGCGATCGCGCTGGCCTACCAGAACATGCCCAAGAGCCGGTTCGGCCCGATCGTCGGCGACTCGGACATCGTCTTCGGCACATGGGACGCGAGCGCGCGCAAGTTTACCCCCGATGCCGCCTCGCGTTCGGCGGTGAAGGTGACGCTGCACGAGGACGGCAAGAACGGCAACGCGGTCGCGACCTATCTGCTGAAGCTGGTGGGCTTCAACTACTGGGACATCTCCACCTCGGCGGTCTTCGCGACCTATCAGCGTTCCTGCATGCTCGAAGGTTTCGTGGCCGAGAACAACGTGGACATCCGTTCCAACAACGATTTCAAGAACGGCTTCTGCATCCATTCCAACGGCAAGGTCTCGCTCAACAACAACAACACATTCGAGCCGGGCACGAGCGTGTCGATGCCGGGGCAGGAGGATCTGGAGATGCCGGCCTCGGGCAGTGAGAAGAACGACGGGCTGACCCAGGCGCTGCGCTACGATTCGTGGGACATCCGGCTGCTCAACCAGGTCGATCCGATCATCAACGGGCTGGCCCAGGGCGATGCGAGCTATATGCCTTCCTACGTCCATACCAGCGCGCCCAAGGTCTATCCGAAATCCCTGATCCAGGATGGCAGCATGGCGCCCGGCGTGGCCTATACCGCAAGCTGCAATGGCAATTCGTCCCTCAAGATCGCCTCGGGGACCACGCTCAAGCAGGTGGTGCTGATCACCGATTGCAAGCTTCAGTTCGGCGCGAACGTGACGCTCGAGGATGTGGTGATCGCCTCGTCCAACAGCGATCCGCGCGCGATCACGGGTGCCGCCAATGTCCAGCTCGGCCGCAACGACAATTGTGCGCCCGGGGGCGGCGTGCAGATCCTGACCGACGGCGGCATGGACTTTCCCGCCAAGCTGTCGATCTACGGCAGCCAGATGGTGGCCAAGGGCGACATCAGCTTCGCCGCCAACGCCAATGGCGTGCAGGGGGCCTCTCTCGTGTCGGGCGACACGATCTCGGGGACAAGCAACATGACGATGGCCTTCTGCGGCCAGGGCATGGAGCAGAACTACCAGGCGAGCTATTTCAAGATGGTTCAATAGGAACCGGCGGCGGATTCGGGCCGATCCCGCAGGCCCGCGGCATCGTGTCGCGTGGGGGCCGGGCGGGGCGCGGTGCCGCTCTTGTCCCGCAGCACCCCGAAATCCGATTTTCCCCAGTATATTCGGGAATTCTTGACAGAATCGGGGGTGCGGGAGAACCTGTATCTCAAAGTAATAATTTTTTGAGGCCACCTTCGGGCGATTCATCGCCGCATGCCGGGAAACCGCGCCTGCGGCAAGCGGAAGGTTTGCGAAATGGTGATCGACCATGCGCTGATTGGCCTGACGATCCCCGCGGCTCTGACCGCGCGGCATCTGCTGGCGGTGCGCATGGGCGAGCATGTGCGCCGCGCCTGGCTTAGGGATCTGGCGGTGCGGCTGGGGGCGGCGGGCGCGGTCCTGATGCGTCGGCCGGGCAGGAGCGGCGCGCGGACGCGGGTCCATGCGGCCTGGGGTCGGCCGTCCGCGGGCCGCTGGCACGATCTGGGGCTTGTCCCGTCCATGCTGGAGCGGGCGCGCGACGGGGGCCTTCTGTTGATCGCCGGGGCATCGGGAGGCCATGCGCCGGGGGTGCATGGGGCGCGAGGCGACGCGGATGCGGGCGATGCGCCGGAGCGCAGCGGGCCGCGGGCGGCCGCGATCGTGCTGGGCTGCGCGGGCGCGGGCTGCGACTACATCGTCCTGTGCTGGCAGCGCCCGATCGGGCCCGAGGCTGCGGTCATTCTTGCAAGGCTGGCCCCGCGGATCGCGCGGAACTGGGCAAGCGGGAAGATCGACGTGGCCGCGGGCGCGTCGCCGCGGCCGCCGGCGGCCGCACCGGTCGCCGCGCCGGACGTCGGATCCGCGACCGGACGGCGGCAGGCGCCGGCTGCGGAAGTCGAGGGCGGCTTGCTCGACATGCACAACCGCGCCGGGCTCAGCCGAGCCGAATTCCGGGTTTGTCTTGCGCTGCGCGAGCGGCTTTCGGTCCGCGAGGTCAGCGCCGAGCTGGCCCTGTCGGAGACCACCGTGCGCGGCCATCTGCGCAACATCTACCGCAAGACCCGAACCGCCGGCATGGGAGAGCTGGTGCAAAGGCTGCGCGCCCATGTCGATCCCGTCTCGCGGGGGCGCAGGCAGCCGGGGTAGGTACGGCCGCGCGCGTGGATCGCGCCGCCTGGGCAGACGCGGCGCCGGAACGTCGGGCCGCGACAGCGGCAGGTGCCCGGTGGCGCGGCGGAGTGCGGCGGAGAGCGCGCAATGGGCCGCCACGGCGGCGGGGAGGACGGGCCGGATCAGGGCGGGGCCGGATCGGGGCGGGCCGGCTCGGCGAGCCCCGGGGCAGCCCTCAGTCAGTGGAAGGCGAGTGCAAGGGAGGAAGAGTGATGCCGACGATCGAGATGGTGATGCCGCTGATCGCGCTGGCGCCGGTGCTGCTGGCGATCGTCTATTGCGATCTGCGGCACATGTGCGTGCCGAATGCCCTGTTTCTCAGCGCGGTTCTGGTCTTTGCCGGCTGCGCCTTCTCGATTCCGCCGCTGGAGATCGCGGTAAGGCTG
>JASBUM010000049.1 GCA_030147905.1 Acidimangrovimonas sp. | reverse complement strand
GAGCCGGGGTTCCGTCACCTGCTGGAGCAGCTCGAGATCGAACCCGCGCCGGACTGCCGCAACATCCGGGTGCATTTCGGCGGCCCGGTGGAGGGTGGACGCGGCTTCGTGCTTCATTCATCCGATTACAGCGCCGAAGCGGCCACGCTTCGTGTCGACGACCGGATCGGGATGACGGCGACGCTGGAGATCCTCGAGGCGATCGCACGCGGGCAGGGGCCGGAACACGCGCTTCTGGCGCTGGGCTATGCCGGCTGGGGGCCTTTGCAGCTGGAAGCCGAGATCGCGCAGAACGGTTGGTTGACCTGCGATGCGACGCCCGAGCTGATCTTTTCGAACGACAATGACGGAAAATGGGCCGCTGCCTTGCGCACGCTCGGGATCGACGCGCTGAGCCTCTCGGCGGCGGCGGGACGCGCCTAGGGCCCTGTCGGAGCAATCGGCCGATGCCGGGCCCGGGGCGGGCACTGGCGCCATCTCGGAGGCCATGTCGTGTGGTGCCCCGCGAGGGCCGGGCGCGACAGTGCGGCGCAACCGGCGTGCCGGATGCGTGGACACGGGAGGGGACACGGGCGTGGACACGGGCGCGCGCAGTCTGTCGCGCCTGATCCGGCAGTCACCCGGCGCTGCCCTTCATCCGCTTTGCGGGCGGGTTCTGCAGCGGGCGGCCGCCGACACGGGGCCGGCGCGGGGCTTCACTGGTGCGCGGGTTCGGGCCGGGGCATCAGGGCGGGGCGTCGGGGCTGGGTCACTCCCGCGGGGCGGCAGCGCGACGCAGCCGATCGTTGATCGCACGGCCGAGTCCCTGCTCGGGGACCGGAGCCACCGCCAGCGGCTTCCCCCCGGCCGCCAGCGCATCGGCGGCATGGAGCGTGGCGAAGAGCTGTGCCGCGGCTTCGACCAGATCGCCGCGGGCCGAAAGGTTGAAGGCCGCACCGGGACAGTCCGGCCCGTAGCCGATCCAGATCTCGTCGGGTTCGGGGCGGGTCGCCGCCAGCCGCACCATGGCACGCGGCGCGTAATGCGACGCCAGCTGGCCGGGGGACGTCGGGCGCTCCGCACCGGCACCGGCGCCGGCACCGGCACGGGCGGCGGGCGCGGTGGCAAGGGATGCACCGAGGCAATCCTCGATCGCCTCCGCGGGCAGGCCGCCCGGGCGCAGCAGCCGGGGCGCGCCGTCGGCCAGCCCGACGATGGTCGATTCGACCCCTACCGCGCAGTCGCCACCGTCGAGGATCGCCTCGATCCGGCCGGAAAGGCCGCCTGCTACATGCGCGGCGCAGGTCGGGCTGATCCGTCCCGAAGGATTGGCCGAGGGCGCGGCAAGCGGTGTTCCGGCAGCGACAAGCAGGCGGCGGGCGAGCGGATGCGCCGGCATGCGCAGCGCCACGCTGTCGAGCCCGGCGCCGACCAGCGGCGCAAGGCCGGTGCCGCCCCGCCGACGCACCACCAGCGTCAGAGGGCCGGGCCAGAAGGCCGAGGCCAGCCGTTCGCCCGCGTCGCCCAGGTGGCCGAGGCTGCGTGCCCCGGCGATATCCGCCACGTGGACGATCAGGGGATTGAAATGCGGCCGACCCTTGGCCTCGAAGATCCGGGCGACGGCGCGGTCGTTGCAGGCATCGGCGCCCAGGCCGTAGACCGTCTCGGTCGGAAAGGCCACCAGCCCGCCGTCGCGCAGGATCTTTGCCGCGCGGGCGATCCCGTCGTCGTCGGGCGCAAGGGTCAGGGTGGCGGGGCTTGGCATCGGATGACGTCGCGTTGAACTTGATCGGCCCGGCCCGATGGTTAGTGTGGGCGCGCCCGCAACCACATATGCGCAGCCCCGCCGCTTGCCAAGCGCCGATCGTGCCAAGGAACCTGCCCATGCCCTACCGCGCCCCCGTCGACGAATTCCGCTTTCTGTTCGATCACGTCGTCGATCTGCATCAGCTTGCCGGGACCGAACGGTTCGAGGATCTGGACGCCGAGGTCGCCGATGCGATCCTGACCGGTGCCGCGCGCGTCTCGGACGAGGTGCTGGCGCCCTTGCAGCGACGGGGCGACCTGGAGCCGGCGCGGATGGAAAACGGTGTCCTGCGCAGTACGCCGGGCTTTGCGGAAGGGTTCGCGGCCCTGCGCGATGGCGGCTGGGTCGCGATCGCGGCACCGGTCGAGCATGGCGGCATGGGCCTGCCGCAGACCCTTGCCTCGGCGGTCAACGACATGATGTCGGGGGCCTGTCTGGCGCTGCATCTCAATCCGTTGCTGACTCAGGGACAGATCGACGCGCTTGAACATCACGCGGATCCGGCGCTGCAGGCGCTTTACCTTCCGCGGCTGATCGCCGGTGAATGGAGCGGCACGATGAACCTGACCGAGCCGCAGGCCGGCAGCGACGTCGGCGCGCTGACCACGCGGGCAGAGCCGCGTGGCGACGGCACCTATGCGATCACCGGGCAGAAGATCTTCATCAGCTGGGGGGATTGCGACTTTGTCGGGAACGTCTGCCATCTGGTTCTGGCACGGCTTCCCGACGGCGCGCCCGGGACCAAGGGCATAAGCCTCTTCCTCGTGCCGAAGTTCCTGCCCGACGAGAACGGCGCGCCGGGTGAGGCCAACAGCCTTCGGGTGGTGAGCCTTGAACACAAGCTCGGGCTTCACGGCAGTCCGACCGCCGTCATGCAATATGACGGCGCCACGGGCTGGCTGGTGGGCGCCCCCCATGACGGCATGCGCGCGATGTTCACGATGATGAACAATGCCCGGCTGGCCGTCGGGATCCAGGGCATCGGCGTTGCCGAGGCTGCCTATCAGCAGGCGCTGGCCTACGCGATGGAGCGTCGTCAGGGACGTACACCCGTCGGCAAGGGGCAGGGGGCGATCATCGAGCATGCGGACGTGCGCCGCATGCTGGCGGTGATGCGAGGCGAGATATTCGCGGCGCGCGCGATCGCGCTGGCCTGCGGGGTGGCGATCGACATGGCGCGTGCCACCGGCGATGCCGACTGGCAGGCGCGCGCGGCCTTCCTGACCCCGATCGCCAAGGCCTACGGCACCGACACGGGGGTTTCTGTTGCCTCGCAGGGGGTGCAGGTCCACGGCGGGATGGGGTTCATCGAGGAGACCGGCGCCGCCCAGTATCTGCGCGACGTGCGGGTGACGACGATCTATGAGGGCACCAACGGGATTCAGGCGATGGACCTGGTCGCGCGCAAGATGGCCGACGAGGGCGAAGCCGCCTATCGTCTGCTCGAGGAGATCGAGACCGGGGCCGAGGCGGCCCGCGGGACCTTCCCCGAGATGGCCAACGCGCTGTGGTCGGCGGCCGAAACCCTGCGCGAGACGACCGAGGCGCTGGTGGTCGCGCCGGTGCAGGACCGGTTCGCCGGCGCGGTGGCCTATCTGCGCGCCTTCGCGCTGATCCTGGGCGGGCATTACCATCTGCGCGCCGCGATGGCCGAGCGCGGCCAGACCGGAGAGGAGGGCGCGCGCGTCCGGCTGGCGCGGGTGTTCATGCGTCGGATCCTGCCGGAACATGCGGGCCTCTTGCAGCAGATGGCCGCCGGCGCCGACGTGCTCTATGCCCTGACGCCCGAGGATCTCGGGGTGTGACGCGCGCCGCCCCGGCGGCACCGCGCTGACCCGCGGGCGGGTGGATTGGCAATCGGTCGCAAGGACTTGGATGCGTGGCGGGGTGACAGGGGCGGGGCGATCGGGTATCAATGTCGCGGATGCGCAAGGAGGACAGGGATGGCCGATCATCAGCCCGGAAGCATGGATATCCGCGAGCATGAACAAACCTTCGAGGGCTTTGTACGCATCGTCGCGTGGGCGGCGGTCGTCATCGTCGGCGTTCTGATCTTTCTTGCCCTGGTGAATTCCTGACGCTTCCGCATTTTGACGGCGCCGGTCCGACCCGGCGCGCATTTTCATAAATCCATTACCGACGAGGCGACAGGATGGTTCGCGCATTTCTCGCGATGGCGCTGGTCGCACTTCTTTCCGCCTGCGGTTCGGGGCGCCCGGTTGCCAACGACCTTCAGATCTCGCAGGTGCGCTACCAGGATCCCAACCCGCCGGCGATCACGTTGATCACCTCCATCAACTCCGAAACCGGGTCGGGCGCGCATTCCGCCCTTCTGATCGATGCCTCGCAGCGGGTCATCTTCGATCCGGCAGGGAATTTCCGCAGCGCCGAGGTTCCCCAGCAGGGTGATGTCCTTTACGGGCTGCGGCCCGCTGCGCTCCGGGCCTATCTGGAATTCCAGTCTTCCAAGGGCTATCACGTTGTGGCCGAGCGCGCCGCCGTTTCGCCCGGCGTGGCCGAGCGGGCGTTGCAGCTTGCCCGGACGAACGGCGCCGCGATGCAGGGGCTTTGCACGGATAACGTCTCGAGTCTGGTGCGGAAACTGCCCGGATTCGAGAGCCTGAACGTGACCCTGTTTCCGGTGACTTTCATGAATGAATTCGCCCGCCTGCCGGGGGTGACGCGCGGGGTCTATGTCGACGTAAAACTGGTCAGCGGCGTGCCGGTGACGGGTGTCGGGGACGCGGCGCCGTCGAGCGCGGACGCGGTGGGCACGGCGCCTTCGGGCGCGATGCCTTCGGGCACGACGGTGCCGATCAACTGAACCCGCCGATTCCGGTGCTGGCCGGTGGCCGCGCCGATCGCCCGGCCACGGGCCGCTTTT
>JASBUM010000045.1 GCA_030147905.1 Acidimangrovimonas sp. | reverse complement strand
CAGGTGCTGACCGGCGCCGATACCGCCCCCAAGGCGCATGACCCGACCGGTCGCTACCGCTGGCAGCCAAGCGCCGTCGTGCGCCCCGGTTCGACCGCGGAAGTGGCCCGCGTGCTGGCGCTGGCCAACGAGGCGGGGATGGCGGTGGTACCGGTCTCGGGCAACACGGGGCTGGCGGGCGGAACCCGCGCGGAGGGGCAGATCATGCTGTCGCTGGAGCGGATGAACCGCATCCGCGAGATCCGCCCGCGCGCGCGGACCGCAGTGGTGGAGGCCGGCGTCATCCTGTCGGCGCTCCATGACGCGGCAGCCGCGCACGGCCTGTTCTTTCCGCTCTGGTTCGGGGCGCGCGGCTCGGCGATGATCGGGGGCAACCTCTCGACCAACGCGGGTGGGTCGAACGTCCTTCATTACGGCAATACGCGGGCATTGTGCCTGGGGCTGGAGGTGGTCCTTGCCGACGGGCGCGTGATGAATCTGATGAGCGCGCTGCACAAGGACAACTCGGGCTACGATCTGAAGGATCTGTTCATCGGCGCCGAAGGGACGCTGGGCGTCATCACGGGGGCGGTGCTGAAACTGGTGCCCCGGCCCGCCGCCCATGCCACGGCGATGGTCGCGGCGCCCTCGCTCGGTACCGCGCTCGATCTTCTCAACCGGCTGCAGGAGGCATCGGGCGGCGCGGTGGAGGCCTTCGAATACATGCCTCCGAGCTACATGAAACGTTACGCGCATTGTCACCCCGAGGCGCGGCCCCCCTTCGCGCAGTTGTATCCGGTCACGCTGCTTGTGGAACTGGGCGCGACCGCGCCGCGCGACGTGACCCCCGATGCGCAGGGGCGCGTGCCGATCAACGCGCTGCTGGAAGAGACGCTGACCGCGATGCACGATGCGGGGCTGGTCCTGGATGCGTGGATCGCGCAGAACGACGGCCAGCGCGACCAGATGTGGCAGATGCGCGAGCGCGCCGCCGAGATCACCTTTTCGCGCCAGCCGCTGGTCGACAACGACATCGCGCTGCCGCTCGACCGTGTCGAGGCCTTCATGACGCGGATCGAGGCACGTCTGGCCGCGGTCGATCCGCAGGCCGAGTCGATCACGGTCGCCCATCTTGGCGACGGCAACCTGCATTACACCGTCTGGCCGACCGATGGCGGCGCGGAGATGCACGACCGGATCCGCGAGACGGTCGAGGAGGTGGTGGCCGAGCTTGGCGGCAGCTTCTCGGCCGAACACGGAATCGGGACGTCCAAGCTGCCCACGATGATCCGCCGCAAGGATCCGGTCGCCCTGTCGGCGATGGCGGCGATCAAGGGCGCGCTCGACCCGCGCGGGATCCTCAACCCCGGCAAGGTGATCCCGGGCTGAGCACGCGGCGGGCGGGCCTTGTTCCGCCGAAGCCGCCCTGGAGCAGGTCCGGGCCCCTGTGTGGCGCGCGGAAGGCGCTGCCGCGCCGCGACGAGGGACACTGGCGAAGACCCGGAGGTGCAGAGCGGGGGGCGAAAATCCGGCGGCGGGGGATGGGCCGCGGGGGGCCGCTGCGCGGCGCCGGGGCGCTGCCCCGGACCCCGCGGTACTTGATCCCGAAAGAAGGGAGAGGCCGCGCCCGCGGCGGCCTGCCATCGCGGCCGTGGCGAGCGTGGTCGGGAACGGACGCGCCGCGCGCCTAGGGGTCGAAAAAACCCGGACCGGCACGGGAAAGCAGATCCCGCGCGAGATCGGCCCCCATGGCCGGGCCATCCGCGGGCGTGCCGCGCCGCTCGCCGCCGAAGGCCGCACCGCCGTCGGGACGCAGGATCTCGCCGCGCAGCCAAAGGTCAGCCCCGTCGATGAGGGCAAGGCCCGCGATGGGCGTCTGGCACGAGCCGTCGAGCGTGGCGAGAAAGGCCCGCTCGGCGGCGATGCAAAGGGCGGTCTCTTCATCGTTGATCGGCGCGAGCAGGGAAGCGGTCCGGCCATCGTCGCCGCGCCGTTCGATCCCGATCGCGCCCTGGGCCACGGCCGGCAGCATCTGCCCGGGTTCGATCGGCGCGCGCGCGACGTGGCCGAGCCCGAGGCGGTTGAGCCCGGCCATGGCAAGGAAGGTGGCCTCGGCGACG
>JASBUM010000039.1 GCA_030147905.1 Acidimangrovimonas sp. | reverse complement strand
TCTCGGCGATGCCGGCGCCTATGGTCTGGGCGTGGTCCTGGCCGCGATCGCGGTCGCGCTCCCGGCCCGCAATGCCGGCATCTCGCCCACGATCGGCCTTCTTGTGCTGGGCTATCCGGTGACAGAGACGCTGTTCTCGATGTGGCGGCGGCTGCGCAATGGCGACACCGGCGTGGGCGAGCCCGACGCCGCGCATTTGCACAGCCTCGTGTTTGCGGTCCTGCCGATCTTTCCCGACAACCGCGTGCTGCGCAATTCGGCCACCAGCGTCGTTCTGTGGAGCCTGCCGACACTTTCGGCGATCACGGCCTATCTGGTTCCGCACGGCTCTTTCCTGCTGACCCTCGGGCTGTTCGCGGGCAATGCGCTGATCTATCTGATGGCCTATTTCACCGCCCGCGGCATTGCAGCCAATCGCCCCATGCCCCTTGTCACGGGATCGATGGCGGCGGTCGATCTGGAAATTGCGAAGGACGACGTGCCCGTCATGCTCCGGCACCAGCCTGACGCGGTCATGCATCCGCGGAACGCCACCGCATCACTCGGCGCGCGCAGCGCCGCCGCAGAATCCCCGCGCGAGCTGGGCGGGTTGAGCGAGCCGCTGCGATCGTGACCTAGTTGCGCGCTCCCGGCCCGGCCGCTCCGGGTCGGGGTCGCGCCACCGTCGCGAAGACATCGCGTGCCAGAAGAACACGCGCACCGGCCGTCAACAGGCAAAGACCGGCAAAGACCCAGGCCAGCGGCGCAAAGAATTGCGGCCACAGGCAGAAGGCCGCGAAGAAGGCGATTGTCTCGCTGCCCTCGACCAGTCCCCCGGTGAAATACAACGACTTGGCGCCATGACGCCGGCTTTCGAGACCATGTCTTTCGGCAAGCACCGCATAGGCGAGGAAGCTGGCCCCGTTGACATAGAAGCTGAGCAGCAACGCCGCGCCCGCCACACCGTTCGCGCCCGGATCGAGCAGGATGAATCCCATCGGCATGGCGCCGTAGAAGGCGAAGTCGCAGACGATATCGAGAAGGCCGCCGAAGTCGCTGCGCCCGCGCGCCCGTGCGACCGCGCCGTCAAGCCCGTCGGCCAGCCGAGACAACGCCACCAGCACCAGCGCCACGCCCGGCGCGCCCACGGCAACCAGCGCCGCGGCCCCGAGGCCAAGCGCAAGGCCGGCCAGCGTCACCGCATCCGCCGAAACACCCGCCGCCGCAAGCCCCCGGCCGGCACGGTTCAGGGGCGGATCGATCACCTTGCGCAGGACCGCGTCCAACATCCGCCGCGCCGCCTAACGCAAATGCCGAAGGACCTCTGGCGAGGCATAGCCGTCCGGTAGCAGGCCGGCGGCCCGCTGATAGTTCCGCAGCGCCTTTACCGTATTGGGCCCGATCATGCCGTCGGCGCCATGGGTGTTGTAGCCCGCCCGCGTCAGCAGGATCTGCAATTCGCGTTTCTCGCCACGGCTCAACACCCGGTCATTGCGCGGCCAGGGCAGGTTGAAGGGCGGCGCGCCCGCGATCCGGTCGGACAGAAGGCCCACCGCCAGAACATAGGCATCCGCCGCGTTGTATCGCGCGATTACGTCGAAGTTGCGAAACACCAGAAAGGCCGCGCCTCGCGCACCCGCGGGCAGCAGAAGCTGTGCCGGCCCGGCGTCCGGCAGACCGCCGCCGCGCGCCGCGCTCACCCCAAGCGCCGCCCAACGGCTGACCGGGAGGCGCACATGTCGACCACCAAGCGCATAATCGAAGCCGGGCGGCAGGCGCACCTCCACGCCCCAGGGCGCCCCGGTCTGCCAGCCGTTTCGCGCCAGATAGGCGGCGGTCGAAGCCAGCGCATCGGTCGGATCGTCCGACCAGATGTCGCGTTTCCCGTCGCCGCGGAAATCCACCGCATATTGCAGATAGGACGAGGGGATGAACTGCGTATGCCCCATCGCGCCGGCCCACGATCCGGTCATCCGGGCGGGCGTCACATCGCCGTTCTGGATGATCTTCAGCGCATCGACAAGCTGCGTCTGGAAGAATTGCGCGCGCCGTCCCTCATAGGCGAGCGTGGCCAGCGACTGGATCACCGGCATCCGCCCGCGATGCTTGCCATAGGCGCTTTCCATCCCCCATATCGCGACCACCACCGATGGCGGCACGCCATAGCGCGCGGCGATCTGGTCCAGAAGCACGCGGTTGCTCCGCAACTCCGCCCGGCCGTCGCGGACCCGGCGCTCGGAAACCGCCGAATCGAGATAATCCCATATCGGCTTGACGAATTCGGCCTGGTTGCTGTCGCGACGTACGACCTCCGGATCAAGCCGGACACCGGCGAAGGCACGCTCGAAGGTCCGGTCGGTGATGCCCGCGCGCCGCGCGATCGGATGAAAGGCGGCGATCCAGCGTTCGAAGCCGGGATCCCGCGAACCCGGAAGCGACATGTTTCCCCCCGTCTGGCTGCCGCGCACGGCGCCTATCGTGCCGGGGCGAGGCGCCGGGCGCAATCCGTCCACCGGCGCCATGGCCGACAGTCCGGCCGCGGGCGCCGCGGCCGGAAGCGCCGCCGGGCTGACGATTCCCGCCAGCCTCACCACCGCGCCCGACGCAGGGCGAAGACGGGGCCGCAGCGCGGCCGGCGCCCCCGAATTGACCGTATTCGCCTGTCCGTCCGGTCTGCCCGCCGGGCGCGGCGAATCCGCCACCGCAAGACCCGATGCCAACAGCGCCGGCGCCGGCATCAATGCCAGGCCGGCCGTCAAAATCACCCATGATGCACGCATCCGTCACCTGCCAATTATCGTTGGCCGGCAGTGCCGGCCTGCCCGTATTGGCGGCAAGTGTAACGCCGATTCGCCCTTTCACAAATGCCTATCGCGCGGGCTTGCGGCGGGCTTTGCGTCGCAGCTTGGAAGCCTTCGCGCGCGAGGCACCCGCCTTGCGCCCGAATGCACCGCGCCGCCGCGCCCCGCCACGCCCCCGCGGAAGCGCCGCATCCTCGACGGCAAGCAGCTCCAGAACCAGCCCGCCGGTCACCGGAACCGCCTCGGCCAGCCGGACCGTCACACGCTGCCCGAGGCCAAGCACGAGGCCGCTGTCGGCGCCGGTCAGAACCTGTGCATCGGCGTCGAAATGGAAGAATTCGTGGCCCAGGCTGCGCACAGGGATCAACCCGTCGGCGCCGGTCTCGTCGAGCTTGACGAAAAGACCGAACCGCGTGACCCCGGAGATGCGGCCACCGAATTCATTGCCCACCCGTTCCGAAAGATAGGCGGCGAGATAGCGGTCGGTGGTATCGCGTTCGGCCGCCATCGAACGTCGCTCGGTCTCGGATATGTGGCGGGCGGTTTCCTCCAGTCCCTCGGCCTCGGCCGGCGACAGCCCGTCCCGGCCCCAGCGATGGCCCGCGATCAACGCCCGGTGCACGATCAGGTCC
>JASBUM010000031.1 GCA_030147905.1 Acidimangrovimonas sp. | reverse complement strand
GATCACCCTCATGCTGATGAGCGCGCGCCGCGCCGGCGAGGGGGAGCGGCTGGTGCGCGCGGGCCTCTGGGAAGGCTGGCACCCGACCCAGATGCTGGGGATGCATGTCACCGGCAAGGTGCTGGGCATCGTGGGCATGGGGCGGATCGGGCGCGCGGTGGCGCGCCGCGCGCATCACGGCTTCGGCATGGAGGTGGTCTTCTTCAACCGGTCGACCGTGGCCGATCCGGGCGTTCCCGCGCGCCAGCTCGATGACCTGGCCCAGGTCATGGCCGCGGCCGATGTGGTCATCGTCGCGGTTCCCGGCGGCCCCGGAACCCGTCACCTGATCGACGGCCGGGCCCTCGCGGCGATGAAGCGAGGCGGCCATCTGGTCAATATCGCGCGTGGCGACATCGTCGACGAGGCGGCCCTGATCGCGGCGCTGGAGGCGGGACGTATCGCGGGGGCCGGGCTTGACGTCTTCGAACGCGAACCGGAGGTGCCCGAGGCTCTGCGCAGGCTCGAGCAGGTGGTGTTGCTACCGCATCTGGGCACGGCGGCGCTGGAGGTGCGCGAGGCCATGGGGATGATGGCGATCGACAACCTGCGCGCCTTAAAACGCGGTGAGCCGTTGCCAAACGCGGTCTAGGATCAGGACGCATTAGTCGCCTTTCTGTCGTTTTGCCGGCGTGCTTCACGCTCCCGCACGGACGGGGGCGTGACGGGCGATATTTTTGGCCGTGTCGTGAAGCTGTGTCGGCCGCGCTCTGCGGACGGGGCCGACCTGAGAGGCAGAAAGCTGCCCGTCCATAAGCACGACGGGAAAGCTGACGCCTTCCCCCATCGGAACGTGGATCACGCCGCGTCACCCAGATTCAGCCATAGCTTACCGAAACCCACTGGCGGGGACCCATGGGGTACTTCATGACTGCCGGGCGGGTCAGTCACTACACTGGCGCGGCGGCGCTCCTGAGTGGTCTGTCAAAGGCCGACCGGCTGCCCGCCGACGGGCGCAATGATACCGACTGGTTCCGCGAAGCCCGGCAAGACAAGGGGATCAATCCGTGCATCCCGGGCCGGAAGTCGCGAGGCGAGCCCGTCAAATGCGACAGGCGCCGCTGCAAACGCCGCAGCCGGATCGAGATCATGTTCGGCAGACTGAAGGACGGGCGGTGAATGGCGACAAGCCACGACAGGTGGCCCAAGGTCTTCCTTTCGGCCGTCGCCGCCGCCGCAACCGTCATCTTCTGGCCATGAGTCCTGACCCTGCGTTCAGGCGCTGCCACGGGAGAGACGATCGCTTTTCCTTCGGGTTCTCTTTTGAGGGGGCTCCCCTTGGCCTTCCGGGCGTGCGCATGGCATGCCGGTTTTGCTCGGTGATCCGCATCCCGACCGCGGGCGGCGCCTGTGCTGAACCGCGCCCCGATGCGGGGACGGTTTCCGGCGTTGTGCACGCCACGCGCGCCCCTGACGGTCGGTTTCGAGCCGGTTGAAGCAGAAAGCGGCGTGCGGCTGTCCGCCATGGCCGGCGCGAGGCCGCAACGACACCCCGCAACGGTCGCGAAATGCGAGGCGGCGGTTGACAGCGCGGGACGTTCCGGGCGAGGTCGCCGCGACCGAAACGATGGACGGAACGATGACGGACAGGGCCCGGGACGAATGGCGCAACTTCTATGGCCGGCGGCACGGCAAGACGCTGCGCAGCAGTCAGCGCGACTATCTGGCGCAGGATCTGCTTGCGCTGGGGCTGGACGGCGTCGATCGCGACGCCAATCCGGGGCGCCTGCCGCTCGACCTGGGCGCCCGCTTCGGCGCCGGAACTCCGGTATGGCTGGAAATCGGCTTCGGTGGTGGTGAGCACATGGTCCATATGGCGGCGCGCTATCCGCAGGTCGGCGTGATCGGCTGCGAGCCCTTCATCAATGGCGTCGCGATGCTGCTGGGCCGGATCCGGCGCGAAGGCGTGGGCAATGTCGCGATCCATCCCGGTGACGCGCGCGACCTTTTCGATGTGCTGCTGGACGGGGCGATTGCGCGCGCCTTCCTCAACTATCCGGATCCCTGGCCGAAGCGGCGCCATCATCGCCGCCGCTTCGTGACGCAGGAACATCTGGTGCCGCTGGCGCGGGTCTTGGCGCAAGGGGCCGAGTTCCGCATCAGCACCGATATTCCCGATTACGTGCGCCAGGCGCTCGAGGAAGTGCCGAAGGCGGGCTTCACCCTCGTCTCGCAGGGCCGTGACGCCTGGGCGGACTGGCCCTCGACCCGCTATGAACAGAAGGCGCTGCGCGAGGGGCGGCCCCCCCATTACTTGACCTTCCGGCGGCATTAGCGGCCTCAGGTCGGCAGCGGCGCGTCGGGCTTGAACTGATCCATGACGATCTGGCTCTGGACCCGCGCCACGGCCGGATGGGGCAGCAGGACCTGGTGGATCAGCCGGTTCAGACCGGCGAGATCGGCGCAATAGACTCGCAGCAGGTAATCGGCCTCGCCGGTCAGCGTCCAGGCCGAGATGATTTCCGGCCGTGCGCCCACCAGCGTGGCAAAGGCGCGTACGACGTCGGGCGACTGGCTGGCCATCTGGACCTGCACGAAGGCCTGCACCGCAAGCCCAGCCTTGATCGGATCGATCCGGGCGGCATAACCCAGGATATAGCCGGCCTGCTCCAGCCGCTGCCGGCGCCGGCCCGCCTGGCTGGGCGAGAGGTTGAGAAGCGCGCCCAGCGTCTCGGCCGTCAGATGCGCATTCTTCTGGAGTTCGGCAAGGAGCCGTGAATCGACCGCATCGATCATATGCGCTAAATCCGCATTATATCTTCCATTGATGCCAATATACCGCGCCATGTCTGCGAAAAGCCAGCATAATGCGCGAAATCATCACGGATTTGACGCTATCATGGTTACGTCAGCGAACAGGAGATAAGCCATGGGTCCCTTTCCCCATCAGGCGCCGCCGGCGCGTATCGGCAAGGACAATCCCGCCGGAACCGATGGGTTCGAATTCGTCGAATTCGCCCACCCCGAGCCGCAGAAGCTGCGCGATCTGTTCACCAGGATGGGCTATGCGCTGGTGGCGCGCCACCGGTCGCGTGCGGTGGAATTGTGGCAGCAGGGCGATATCAGCTATCTGCTCGACGCCGAGCCGGGCAGCCATGGTGCGGATTTCGTGGCCCGTCACGGCCCCTGTGCGCCGTCGATGTGCTGGCGCGTGGTCGATGCAGACCATGCCTACCGACATGCGGTGAACCGTGGCGCGAGGCCCTATGACGGGCCTGCTCGGGTAGTGGATCTGCCCGCGATCGAGGGCATCGGCGGCAGCCTGATCTACTTCACCGACCGTTACGGCGACACCAACCCCTATGACGCCGAATTCGAATGGATAGCCGCGCCCAAGCCGCGCGGGGTGGGT
>JASBUM010000029.1 GCA_030147905.1 Acidimangrovimonas sp. | reverse complement strand
GCCAACACATCTTGCGGCGCCTTCCTGTGCAGCGCGGCCGACGCGGGGTGCCTCGCTTCTGTCGCCGTTAAGGTCACGCGAATCCTCCCTTGATTAACGCATGATGCCAAACAAATACCAATTGTCCAGAAGAATCCTGTTACTGACTGAAAATCAGGCTAAATTAGCTGAATTCAGGACATTTTAGGCTTCTGCCTTGCCAACTGGTATTCATATGGTATCTATAAATCAAAAAGGAGGAGCCATGGCGCTATTCTTGGGAGTTGACGGTGGCGGAACGGGTTGCCGCGCGGCGGTTGCCGATGCTGCGGGGCGTGTCCTGGGCAGCGGGCAGGCGGGGCCGGCCAATATCGTGACCGATCCTGAGGGGGCGCGGGCGAATATCCTTGCCGCCGCGGCCATGGCCCTGGGCGGTCATGGCGCGCCGGGTGATCTGCATGCCGTGCTGGGGCTGGCGGGGGCAAATCTGCCCGATTGCAGCGCATGGCTTCTGGACCGGCTGCCATTTGCCTCCGCGCGTGTGGAAAGCGATGTGGTGATCGCGCTGAAGGGTGCGCTGCGCGACGACGACGGCGTGGTCGCGACTATCGGCACGGGCTCGGTTTTCGCGGTGCAATTTGGGGGTGCGATCCGTGCGATCGGCGGCTGGGGCTTCATTCTGGGGGATGAGGCGAGCGGCGCCTGGCTTGGTCGCGCGCTGCTGTCTGCCGCGCTTCACGCCGAGGATGGCCTGCGGCCGATGACCCCGCTATTGCGCGAGGTGCTGGAGGAAGGCGGCGGTGCGGCGGCTCTGGTCGATTTTGCCCGCAGTGCTTCGCCGGCGGCCTTTGCGGCCCGGGCGTCGCGTCTGCTTCAGGTAGCGGAGGATCCGGTGGCGATGGAATTGCTATCTGCCGCCGATGGCTGGATCGGGCGAAACATCGATGCGCTTCGGGCGGGGCGGCATCTGCCGGTAAGTTTTGCCTGTGGTCTTGGCGGGTTCTTCGCCACGCGTCTCGGGCGGCGTTACGGCGACGCGCTTCGGCCTGCGCTGGGTTCGGCGCTGGATGGGGCGCTGTGGCTCGCGCGGCATGGGGGTGCGGCATGAAGCCGGTCTTTTCGGCACAAGCCTTCGCGGCGCCGGGCAACGGTCCGCTCTATCGGCGGCTGAGCCGGCTGATCTCCGAGCAGATCGCGAGCGGTGTTCTGAAGCCGGGCGAAAGCCTGCCGGCGGAGCGTGATCTGGCGGCGATGACGGGGCTGAGCCGGGTCACCGTGCGCAAGGCCGTGCAGGCGCTGGCGGCGACCGGCGAGGTGGTTCAGCGCCGCGGTTCGGGAACCTTCGTCGCGCCGCGGGTGGAGCGGCTGGAGATGGCGCTTTCGCGGCTGACCTCACTGTCCGAGGATATGGCCCGGCGGGGCCGGACGGTGGAATCGCTCCGGCTTTCGGGCGGCGTCTTCGTGCCCACGCCTGAAGAGGTGATGGTGCTCGGGCTCAAGCCCCACGACCGGGTGGCGCGGCTGGACCGCGTGCGGCGCAGCGACGGGGTGCCGCTGGCGATCGAGCGGGCCGCGCTGCCCGCCACCATTCTGGCCGATCCGGAGGCCGTGGGGGGGTCCCTTTATGCGCATCTGGCGGCGCGGGGGCTTCATCCGGTCCGCGCGATCCAACGGATCTCGGCGGCCAATCTGGAGGCGGGGGACGCCGCGCTTCTCGAGGTGCCCGCGGGTGCCGCCGGGCTGCGGATCGAGCGGATTTCCTATCTCGGTTCGGGCCGGGTGGTGGAACTCACCCGCTCGCTCTATCGCGGCGATGCCTATGATTTCACGGCGGAACTGCAGCTTTCCGCCCCGAACGAGGGAGAGCGGGCATGACCGCCAAGACCGACATGCGGCGGGAGATCGAAGAGATCCCCGCCGCCGCCACCCGGCTGCTGGACGCCGGCCGGGGAGAGATTGCCGCAGCGGGGGCGGCGCTGCGGGCGCTTGACCCGCGGCTCCTTGTCACCGTCGCGCGCGGCTCTTCCGATCATGCGGCGACCTATCTGAAATATGCCGTCGAACTGACCACCGGCGTGCCGGTGGCCTCGGTCGGGCCTTCGGTGGCCTCGATCTATGGCGCCCGGCTGAAGCTTGACCGTGCGGCCTGCATCGGCATTTCGCAGTCGGGCCGCAGTCCCGACATCGTGGCGATGATGGGCGCGGCGGGGCAGGGCGGCGCACTGACCATCGCGATCACCAACAATGCGCGATCGCCCTTGGCCGGGGCCGCGCGCCATGCGCTCGCGCTCCATGCGGGGCCGGAGCAAAGCGTGGCGGCGACCAAGACCTTCGTGGCTTCGGTCATGGCGGGGCTGGCGCTGCTGGCGGAATGGACGGGGGATCCGTCGCTGCGCGCGGCCGTGGCGGGGCTTCCGGCGGCTTTCGAACGCGCGCTGGCCTGCGACTGGGGGCCGCTGGCTGACCGGCTTGTCCGCGCGCAGTCGCTATACGTCCTTGGCCGCGGGCCGGGTTTCGCCATCGCCAGCGAGATGGCACTGAAATTCAAGGAAACCTCCGGCCTGCATGCCGAAGGCTATTCCGCGGCCGAGGTGCTGCACGGCCCCGCCGCGATCATCGAGGCGCGCTTTCCAGTCCTCGCGCTCGGGGTCGAGGATGCCGCCCTTGCCCAGACGGCCGAGACGGTGGCGCGCCTGGCGGGGCAGGGGGCGGACGCCTTCTTCACCGGCCCGTCGCCGGTGGCCGGGGCGACCAGCCTGCCGGCGGTGCGGGACCTGCATCCGCTGGTGGCGCCGCTGGTCCTGATCGTGAGCTTTTATTCCTTCGT
>JASBUM010000699.1 GCA_030147905.1 Acidimangrovimonas sp. | reverse complement strand
CTGGAGGTGGCGCGGATGCGCGGGTCCTGGAGGCGGCGGTGCAGCAGCATGGCGCCGCCGATCAACGCCATGACGCCCGCCACGCCGCCCACCGACATGGCGAGGATCTGCTTGGCCTCATGGCCGATCCCCAGCGCCTCGATCAGCCAAAGGGGCGTCAGCAGGCCGAAGAAATGGCCCAGGAAGATGGTCAGCACCCCGACATGGAAGAGGATCGAACCGAGGATCAGCTGCCGGCGACGCAGCAGCTGCGACGAGCCGCTTTTCCAGGTGAACTGGTCGCGCTCATAGCGTGCCATCGAACCCAGGACGAGAACGCTGAGCGCGATATAGGGATAGATGCCGAAAAGAAAGGCGTTCATGGTCTGCTCCTTCAGGTCCGGGTGGCGTCGGGGTCGTGCAGGACCGGCGGGAATTCCCGCGCGGATGGACTGTCGCTGACGGAGGGACGGGCGCGGACGGGCGGACGGTCGCGGGCGGGCCCGGCGTGACGGTCGTGCAAGGCCGGCGGCGCCTGCTCGGGACGAGGTTGCGCGGCCGGCCCGCCGTCCATCTGCGCCAGCGTCTCGCGCGCGACGGGGCATTGGCCGGCGGGTCCGGCGAAGCTGACCGGGGGTTCCTCCCATTCGAGATCGAGCGCGGCCAGCGCCGCCGGATCCTCCGCCATGTCTCGGCGAGCCCCCCCGGGCAGAGAGGCGGCACCGGCAGGCATGGCGGCTTCGGGCAAGGCCGAGCCCGCCCCGGAACCCGCGCCCGCCCCGGAGCCCGTCCGCCATGCGTCCGGATCGCCCCCCGCCAGCACCACCAGCGCGGCCAGCAGATCGGCGTAATCCGATTCCCGTGCCGCGAGGGCGGCCAGCAGATGACCAAGGATCTGCGCGCAATCCTCCAGCACCGCGCGGGCCTCGTCGCCCGGGCGCAGCGCGAGAAACTCCAGCAGCACCGGCAGATGGTCGGGCAGTTCCACCGTATCCGGCTCCAGCCCCGCGGCGTGGTAGGTCTCCAGAAGCGACACCATCGCGCCGCCCCGGTCCCGGCTTTCGCCGTGGAGATGCTCGAAGAGATTGAGCGACAGCCGGCGCGACCGGTCGAAGAGCGCCACATATTCCTCCTGCAGCGCATAGAGATCGGCCGCGGCCAGCCCCTCGGCGAAGAAGGCCGCCCGGCGCGCCACCGCGCCCGGAAGCCGCGCATCGCCCTCGATCTGTTCGGCCAGCGCCTCGGCCGCGGCCTGAAGCGGCGGCTCGGGGTAACTGAGAAGCAGCGAAAATGTCTTCAGCGTGCGATCGACGATCATGGTCATCTTCAGACCTCCTTCGGCATCTTCAGCGGCCGCTTGCGCCCGCCGAACAGCGTCGTGCGGTCGCGACCCAGCGAGCAGCCGTTGCCGTCGGTGAAACCGCAGCCGTTGCCGCGCAATTCATAGGCATCCTCCACCGCCTCGCGGTGGGTGGTGGGGACGACGAAGCGGTCCTCGTAATCGGCCAGCGACATGATGCGGTACATCTCCTCGATCTGGGCCGCATCCAGCCCCGTGGCCGGGTCGACGGTGATCTCGGTCGCCTTCTCGATGGTCTTGGCCCGCATGTAGGCGCGCATCGCCAGCATCCGTTCCAGCGCGCGCACCACCGGCGCCTCGTCGCCGGCGGTCAGCAGGTTGGCCAGATAGCGCACCGGGATGCGCAGGCTGGCGACATCGGGCATGACGCCGCCGTCGCCGATACGGCCGGCCTCGGCCGCGGCCTGGATGGGCGAGAGCGGCGGGACATACCAGACCATCGGCAGGGTGCGGTATTCGGGATGGAGCGGAAAGGCGATCTTCCATTCCATCGCCATCTTCCACACCGGGCTGCGTCGCGCCGCCTCGATCCAGTCCCGGGGAATGCCCTGTTCCAGCGCGGCCGCCGCGATCTCGGGATCCGCGGGATCGAGGAAGATGTCGCATTGCGCCTCGTAGAGCGCGCGCTCGTCCTCGACCGAGGCCGCTTCGGCGATGCGATCGGCATCATAGAGCATCACGCCCAGATAGCGGATGCGGCCGACGCAGGTTTCCGAACAGACCGTCGGCAGGCCGCTTTCGATCCGGGGATAGCAGAAGGTGCATTTCTCGGATTTGCCGGTCGCCCAGTTGTAATAGATCTTCTTGTAGGGGCAGCCCGAGACGCACATCCGCCAGCCGCGGCACTTGTCCTGGTCGATCAGGACGATCCCGTCCTCCTCGCGTTTGTAGATTGCCCCCGACGGGCAGGAGGCGACGCAGGCCGGGTTGAGGCAATGTTCGCACAACCGCGGCAGATACATCATGAAGGTGTTTTCATACTGGCCGTAGATCTCCTTCTGGACATCCTCGAAATTCGCGTCGCGGCTGCGCCGGGAAAACTCGCCGCCAAGGATCTCCTCCCAGTTGGGGCCCTTCTCGATCTTCTCCATCCGCTCGCCGGTGATGCGCGAGCGCGGGCGCGCGGTGGGAAAGGCGCGCATCTCGGGGGCGGATTTCAGATGTTCGTAATCGAAATCGAAGGGTTCGTAGTAATCATCGATCTCCGGCAGGTTCGGGTTGGCGAAGATGTTCGACAGAAGCTGCCACTTCACCCCCTGGCGCAGCTTCAGCCTGCCGCCGCGGTCGCGTACCCAGCCGCCCTGCCAGTGCGTCTGGTTCTCCCAATCCGTCGGATAACCGGTGCCCGGCTTGGTCTCGACATTGTTGAACCATGCGTATTCGACACCTTCGCGGCTGGTCCAGACGTTCTTGCAGGTGACCGAACAGGTGTGGCATCCGATGCATTTGTCGAGATTGAGCACCATGCCGATCTGGGCGCGTATCTTCATTGGCCTGCCTCCGTTGCGTCGGCCGGCGCGTCGAGCCAGTCGACCTTGGTCATTTTGCGCAAGATGACGAATTCGTCGCGGTTGGAGCCGACCGTGCCGTAGTAGTTGAAGCCATAGCTTTGCTGGGCATAGCCGCCGATCATGTGGGTGGGCTTGAGAACCGTGCGGGTG
>JASBUM010000688.1 GCA_030147905.1 Acidimangrovimonas sp. | reverse complement strand
CCATCACGATCGGCGGGCGCGACTTCGACGTCGCCTGCCAGGAGGGCGAGGAACATTTCCTGCGCGCCGCCGCGCGCATGCTCGACACCGAGGCGCAGATCCTGCTCGACCAGATCGGCCGCATGCCCGAGGCGCGGATGCTGCTGATGGCGGGGCTGATGCTGGCCGATCGCGCCGCCGGAACCGAGGACGAGCTGCTTGCTGCTCACGAACGCATCGCCGCGCTCGAGACTGACCTGTCCCAGCAGCGCGCCCGCCCGGCGCCGCCGCCCGAACGGGTGGAGGTGCCAGTCATCACGGCCGATCTGACCGAGAGCCTGGCCGAGCTGGCCGCGCGCAGCGAAGCCTATGCCGATGCCGTCGAGGACCGCTGTGCGCGTATCGATGCGCAGCTTGCCGGCGCGGCAGGCCGCGGGCTGGGCGCAGGGCCGGGTTGACGGCAAGGCGCGCAATGACGGCAACAGGCAAAACGAGAGTGCGCGGACAATGGGCCCCGCGAGAGACGGCTTGCGATCGCGCCGCCTGACATGGCCCGGATCCGCCTGACATGGTCCGGAACCGGAGGCGTCGTCCGAATCCGGAGAAAGCGCCCATCCCCCTGATCCGCGCTACTCCGCGGCGGTAGGAGCGGCGGTAAGGAAGGGGGGTGAGGGCGTCGAAAACGTCTGCCCGGAGGCGGACGCCCCTCCGGTTGGATCCGCCCTTCGGCCCACCCACCATTCTGCCTGCAAAGCCGTTAGCCGAAGCCGGCCGCCCGTCAGCCCCGTGGCGTCTGTCCGTGCCGTGTGTTCCGAGGCCGTATGTTCGGGGCCGTGTGTTCGGGGCGGTTCTGGGCCCTCGGTTCCAGTCACCGGGGATGACGGGCCATGGCCGGGACCGGCGGCGTGGCTTTCCAGGCCCGCCCGCCAGACCCGCCCGCCAGACCCGCCAGATGGGCTTGCCGCGCCCCGGCACACGCTCCGTGCGGAGCGCGCGCCGCCCCAAGGCGGCTCGGGCCGGTCGCACGCCCGCTAGGCCATATCGAGCGGCTGCGCGCCTGATCGAGCGGCTGCGCGCCTGCCCGGGCATATCGGAGCCCGCGCGTTCTTACAGGCGCGTCGAAGATTCACGCGCCGTCACGGGCAGGACAGGCAGCCTGAGGAAGGGGGGCGGGCCAGAGCCCCCCCCGATCAGGCGTTCGCCTCGCGGATCTTGTCGGCCGCTTCCTTGTTGTAGTTCACGCCCTTCTGCTCGAAAAGCTGGTCGAGTTCACCCGAGAGCGTCATCTCGGTGATGATGTCGCAGCCGCCGACGAATTCGCCCTTGACGTATAGTTGCGGGATCGTCGGCCAGTCCGAGAAGTCCTTGATTCCCTGACGGATTTCTGCGTCCTCGAGGACGTTCACATCGGTAAATTCGACCCCCATGTAGTTGAGCACGCCGGCAACGCGGCTGGAGAAGCCGCATTGCGGCATCGCCTTGGTGCCCTTCATGAAAAGCACCACGTCGTGGCTGGTGATCGTGTCGCGGATGTTCTGTTCGGCGCTCATGGTGTTCGAGCCTTCTGTTCGGGGCGGCGGGGCCGCCGGTGTCGTGCCTGTCCGCGGCGCCTATTCCGGCGCCTTGGTCGTCAGTGCAAGGGCATGCAACTCGCCGTTGGGGCCGTCCATCTTGCCCTTGAGGGCAGCATAGACGGCGCGCTGCTGCTGCACGCGGTTGAGACCGCGGAAGCTTTCGTCGATCACTTCCGCGGCCCAGTGGTTCCC
>JASBUM010000682.1 GCA_030147905.1 Acidimangrovimonas sp. | reverse complement strand
GGAGCTGAAAGACCGGCTCAAGCCTCTGCTCGACGGTTTACATGCCGAATTGCAAGCGGCCGGACGGCTTGGCGCGCGGATCCATCGCACCACCGGCGGGTTGATCCCGGTCGGCGGAATCACGCGGCTCGCCACCCGCATCGGCGCGCTGCCGGTGCTTCTGGCGGGCGATGCCGCGGGGCTCACCAATCCGATCACCGGCGCCGGGATCAGCGCCGCGGTGGTCTCGGGACGCCAAGCCGGCGCGGCAGCCGGCGAGATCCTCGCCGGGCGGGCCGAGGCGGCAGAGGATTACGCCGAAGAGATCGCGGATATCTTCGGCCCCTCGATCGCGCTGGCGCTGCGTCGCCGGACGGCATTGATGGCCGAATATCAAGGCGAAACCCGCCCCGGCGCCCAGGCGCTGCGCGGGGGATGGATCGCCTACCCCGAATATTGGAACAGGACCGAAGCCGGCGGGGCGATCACGCCGCGCGGCGCGAAGACAGTGGAGGCGAAGGAAACGGCATGACCTGCTTGAAGCCGGAAAACGCGATGCCGGGCGCAAAGGGCGCCGGCGGGCTCGATTACAACCCGTTCGAGATCATGGCGCCGCGCGCGCCCGGCCAGGTCCCGCGCGAGATGAAGAACGGCCGCCCGGTCAAGGAGGCCAATCTGACGCCCGAGGGCCTTTACCGTCCCGATTACCGGGTGATGACGCCGCATATGCGTTCGCCCGAATATGTGCAGATGTCCACCGCCGCGGCGATCACGCTGGGTCTGGTCGAGGGGCAGATGCACCGCTGTTCCTGCACCCGCTGCCTGAATTTGCTGCTGACCTATCCCGAAGGCTGCCGCGCCAATTGCGCCTATTGCGGCCTGGCCCGCCACCGCGAGGCGGAACGCAATTACGCCGATCGCAATTTCATCCGCGTCGATTGGCCCGCGGTGTCCATGGATGAAATCGTCGCGCGGATCGCGGCGGATGTCGAGAACACGCCGTTCCACCGCATGTGCATCTCGATGATCACCCATCCGAATTCCGACGAAGACACGGTGACGGTGCTGAAGAAATGGGTGGACAAGATCGACCCCGATGCGATCCCGATCTCGATCCTGTCGAACCCGACGACGATGACCCGCAAGGATGTCCAGGTGCTGCGCGATCTCGGCTCGGACATCTTCACAGTCGCGCTCGACGCCGCCACGCCCGAATTGTTCGACCGCACCCGCGGCAAGGGCGTGCAATCGCCCCATACATGGAAGAAATACTGGGAAATCATGCTTGAGGCGCGGGATATCTTCGGGCCGCAGAAATTCGGTGCGCATATCATCGTCGGCATGGGCGAGACCGAATACGAGGTGATGAAAGTGGTCCAGGATCTCGTCGATCTGGGCGGCCACAGCCATATGTTCTGCTTCTTCCCCGAAAAGGGCAGTTTGATGGACCATCTGCCCGCCACCCCGCGCGACCAATGGCGGCGGGTGCAATTGGCGCGCTACCTGGTTGATTATAGCGGCGTGCGGATCGATCAAATGGCGTTCGACGACAAGGGCCGGATTTCGGATTTCGGCCTGCCCAAATCCGAGCTTTCGGCGATTATCGACGCCGGTATCGCCTTTCGCACCTCGGGCTGCCCGGGAAAATTCGCCGAGGATATCTCGGCCTGCGATCGGCCCTATGGCGACAGCCCGCCCTCGAATATCGCAAGCTATCCTTTCGCGCTGAAGGATGTCGATATCCGCAAGGTGCGCAGCCAGCTTGGCATGGACCGCCCCGGCGAAAGCTATACGCCGGGCGAGGAATTCGAGGACCTCTAGGCGCCGATATCTTGTAACGATTTCTTGGGAGAAAGAACGATATGACCAAGCCCTTCCGCGTCATCGACACCGGGGTGCGCCCGTGCCGCGAACAGATCGCTTTCGACCAGGCATTGCTCGCTTGCCACAAGGCCGGGCATATCCCGGACACCTTGCGGTTCCT
>JASBUM010000665.1 GCA_030147905.1 Acidimangrovimonas sp. | reverse complement strand
ACTTGCGCGGACCGGCGCCTGGCTTCGACTGGCCGCGCTGCGTCGGCGGCTCGGCCGGGGCCGCGGGTGCGGGCGCGGCGGGCGCGGCGGCGGCGGCGGCACGACGAGGCGCCTCCTGCTCGCGGCGCTTGGCATTCTCTGCCTCGGCCTTGGCACGGGCCTCTTCCTCGGCCTTGAGCCGCAGCGCCTCTTCGCGCTCGCGCTCTTCGCGCTCCTTGGCCTCCATCTCCTCGCGGCGGCGCTGACACTCTTCCTCGCGCTGGCGCTCTTCCTCGGCGCGCTGCGCGGCGTCGTCCGCCTCACGCGCGCGCGCGGCCTGAACCGCCTTCAGACGGCGTTCCATCTCCGCATCGCTGATCCCCGCCGGGCGTTTGGACGGATCGCCAAGATGCGAAGGCGCACGCGAGCCCGAAGCCGCGCCGCCGCCCGGCTTGGGCACAACGACACGCTTGCGCTTGGTTTCGACCAGCACATTCTTGGTCCGGCCGTGGCTGAAGCTCTGCTTCACCTGGCCCGAACGGGCACTGCCAAGTCCAAGGGTCTTCTTACCGTCTGTATCGCTCATGCGTCTTTCGTATCCTTCCCGGCGGCCGGACTGCCACCGTTCCGCTCGCGCAAACTGGCGAGCTTCGCTGCCTCCGCCGAGATCCGCTGTGCGAGTCCACCGGCGGCAAGCGCGCCGTGTATCGCATGTTCCCGAGCGAAAGCCAAACCCATTTCCTGTGCCCGCAGACAGCCGATGAAACTGCCCGATCCGGGTGGTGGTCGCAACTTCTGTTTGCCCCGCGCCGAGCCGTCGCTTGCCTGGATCAGCACCGCCGCACGGCCCTTCTGCAACCAGTCCTTCACCTTCTCGTAGCCGACGATCGCGTCGCCGGCCTTGCGCGCCATCGACAGAAGCGCGATCACATGTGCCGCCTGCAACGCCTCGGTCCGCGCGAGCAGATCGGCCGGCACCGTCACCGCGCCTTCCGCGGCGCGGGCGAACAATCCCTTCTCGACCGCGCGGGTCAGGGCCTGCGCATCGGCGCTGACCCAGATGCCGCGGCCGGGCAGCCGGCCGAGGATGTCGGGCACGATCTGCCCGTCGGGGCCCACGGCAAAGCGAAACATCTCGGCGGCCGGGCGGACCTGCCTGGTCGCGATGCAGCGTCGTTCAGGCGCCGTGCGCCCGGTCTCGCGTCCACCTCGCGTCATGATCCGTCCCCCTGGCCGCGCCGCCGATCACGCCTCGTCCCGCGCGTCTTCGGGAGTGTCCTCGACACCGTCCTCGGCCGCCGCTTCCAGCTCGGCCGGATCGACCCAGCCCAGCATGACGCGCGCGGTCATCACCAGATGCTGCGCCTCCTCGAGGCTGACGTCGAACTTCTCCAGAAGTCCCTCGTCCTTCTTACGCTCACCATCGACCGTGGTCCAGCCGCCGGCCAGTTCCCAGTCGGCGCAGGTGGCGAAATCCTCCAGCGTCTTGATGCCGTCCTCGGCCAGGGCCTCGACCATCTGGGGCGTCAGCCCCTCGAAGCCGATCAGACTGTCCTCGACCCCCAGTTCGCGGGCGTGTTCCAGCGCCTTGCGGTTGAGTTCCTCGATATGATCGCGGGCCCGCGCCTGAAGCTCTTCGGCGGTCTCCTCGTCAAAGCCGTCGATGGCCAGAAGTTCGTCAAGCTCCACATAGGCGACTTCCTCGAGGCTGGTGAAGCCTTCGGCGACCAGAAGCTGCGCCATCATCTCGTCGATGTCCAGCGTATCCATGAACAGCTTGGTGCGTTCGGCGAATTCGGCCTGGCGGCGGGCGCTTTCCTCGGCCTCGGTCATGATGTCGATGTCGAGCCCGGTCAGCTGGCTGGCCAGCCGCACGTTCTGGCCGCGACGGCCGATCGCCAGCGAAAGCTGTTCGTCGGGGACCACGACCTCGATCTTGCCGGCCTCTTCGTCGATCACCACCTTGGACACCTCGGCGGGCTGGAGCGCATTGACCAGAAACGTCGCCTGATCCTCGTTCCACGGGATGATGTCGATCTTCTCGCCCTGCAACTCGTTGACCACCGCCTGAACCCGGCTGCCGCGCATGCCGACGCAGGCGCCGACCGGATCGATCGAACTGTCGTAGGAGATCACCGCGATCTTGGCGCGGCTGCCGGGATCGCGGGCCACGGCCTTGATCTCGATGATGCCGTCGTAGATCTCGGGCACTTCCATCTTGAACAGTTCGGCCATGAATTGCGGGTCGGTGCGCGACAGGAAGATCTGCGGGCCGCGGGTCTCGCGCCGCACATCCTTGATATAGGCGCGGATCCGGTCGTTGGGGCGATAGCTTTCGCGGCCGATCTTCTCGTTGCGGCGCAGGATCGCCTCGCCGCGCCCGATATCGACGACGATGTTGCCGTATTCCTCGCGCTTGACCTGACCGTTGATGATCGTGCCCTTGCGATCCTTGAATTCGTCAAACTGGCGGTCGCGCTCGGCCTCGCGGACCTTCTGCAAGATCACCTGCTTGGCGCTTTGCGCGGCGATCCGGCCCATGTCGACCGGCGGGACCTCGTCACGGATCTCGTCGCCGACCTTGGGGGCGTCGAGATGCCGGCGTGCCTGCTCCACGGTCAGCTCGGCCTGATAGTTCTCCACCGCGTCGTCCTCGACCACGGTGCGCACGCGGGTGAAGGTCGCCCGGCCGGTCTTGCGGTCGATATGGACGCGGATGTCCATCTCGGCGCCATAGCGCGACTTGGCCGCCCGCGCGAGGCTTTCCTCCATCGCCTGGATCACAAGATCCGGGTCGATCATCTTCTCGCGCGCGACCGCCTCGGCGGTTTGCAGCAATTCCAGCTGGTTGGCAGAGGTAATCGCCATGTCACTCCTCCTGGGAAGCAGGGCCGGTGGTGGTTCGGGCGCGGCGCGCGCCGTCGGGTTTCCCGGCATCGGCGCCGGGCGCATCTTGGTTGTCGGCGGGGCCTTCATCGCCTTCATCGTCGGTCTCGGTCTCGGTCTCGACGGCGTCGAAGCCCGCGGTATCGATGTCGGGAACCGCGCGGCCACGCATCGCCTCGGCGATCAGCGCGTCCGTCAGCACCAGCTTGGCATCGGCCAGCCAGTCGAAACGCAGCCCGATGGTGCCCTCGTCAATGGCGATCAGGATCTCGTCGTCCTCTGCGCCCTCCAGCACACCCTTGAAGCGGCGGCGGCCGTCGATCATCTCGACCGTCTCGAGCCGGACCTCGAAACCCTTCCATTCGTCGAAATCCTTCAGCCGCGTCAGCGGCCGGTCGATGCCGGGCGAGGACACTTCGAGCACATAGCCCTCGGTGATCGGATCCTCGACGTCGAGCAGCGCCGAAAGCGCGGTCGAGATCCGGGCGCAATCGTCCACCTCGATCCCGCCGCCGGGCCTGTCGGCCATGATCTGGAGATGCGGATTCCGCCCGCCCGTCATGCGCAGGCGGACAAGCTCGAATCCCATGTCCTCGATCGTCGGTGTGACGATTTCGGCAAGGCGCCGGTCAAGCGCGGTCTTGGCGATCAGGTCGGCCATCGTTCCATTCACAATAAAAAACGGGCCTTGCGGCCCGTCACATTCGTCCGGTGGGCCCGGGATTGGACCCCCGGGCTCCGCTGTTATCGGTCATATACGCGCAAGCAGACGCTTTCGCAAGCCCCCATCGGCGGGCGCCCGGCGCCGGCATGGCGGCCGCGGCCCGCGAGACGGGATCAGAGCCGCTCCAGCGCCAGCGCGATGCCCTGCCCGCCGCCGATGCACATGGTGACCAGGGCACGTTTCGCCCCGATGCGCTCAAGCTCGTAAAACGCCTTGACCGTCAGGATGGCGCCGGTGGCGCCGACCGGATGGCCCAGCGCGATCGCGCCGCCATTGGGGTTGACCCGCGCCGGATCGAAGCCCAGTTCGCGGCTGACCGCCAGCGCCTGGGCGGCGAAGGCCTCGTTCGATTCGATCACGTCGAAATCATCGGCCTTGAGCCCGGTGCGATCGAGCAGCGCGCGCACCGCCGGGATCGGGCCGTATCCCATGACGTCAGGGCGCACCCCTGCATGGGCATAGCCCAGGATCCGGGCCCGCGGCTTGAGCCCGGCCGCCGCGGCGGCCTCGGCCCGGGCCAGGACCAGCGCGGCGGCGCCGTCGTTGATGCCGCTGGCATTGCCGGCGGTCACGGTGCCGTCCTTCTGGAACACCGCGCGCAGGCCGGCCAGCGCCTCGGCCGAGGTCGCCTTGGGGTGCTCGTCGACCTCGAAGCGGATGGTGCCCTTGCGGGTCGCGATCTCGACCGGAACGATCTGTTCGGCGAAGCGGCCCTCCGCGATCGCCCGCGCGGCGCGGTTCTGGCTTTCCAGCGCGAAGGCGTCCTGGGCTTCGCGGTCGATGCCGCTTTCGCGGGCGACGTTTTCCGCCGTCACCCCCATATGGCCGGTGCCGAAGGGGCAATTCAGCGCGCCGAGCATCATGTCCTGGGCGCCGACATCGCCCATCTTCTGGCCCCAGCGGGCGGCGGGCAGGATATAGGGCGAGCGGCTCATGTTCTCGGCGCCGCCGGCAAGGGCGAAATCGGCATCACCCAGCATCAGGCTTTGCGTGGCGGAAACCACCGCCTGCGCGCCCGAACCGCAGAGCCGGTTGACGTTCATCGCCGGGGTGGTGTCGGGCACGCCGGCCTCGATCGCCGCGACACGGCTGAGATACATGTCGCGCGGCTCGGTATTGATGACATGGCCGAAGACGACATGGCCGATCTTGTCCGCCCCGATCCCGGCGCGCTCGATCGCGGCGCGGGCCGCTGTGGCGGCGAG
>JASBUM010000658.1 GCA_030147905.1 Acidimangrovimonas sp. | reverse complement strand
GATCATCATGGCCAGCGTCTCCGACATGCAGGCGGTCGAACTGGCCGGGGACGCGGCGCAATGGGGCATGGATGCGCTGGTCGAGGTCCACGACGCCGAGGAACTGGAACGTGCGCTGAATATCGATGCGGCCATGATCGGTATAAACAACAGAAATCTCAATACCTTCGATGTGTCTCTTGATACAACGCGCGAACTTGCGCCGTCCATTCCCGCCGACCGGCTCGCGGTTGCCGAAAGCGGCATCTTCACGCCGGCCCATCTGGATTCCCTTGCCCGCAGCGGCACGCGCTGCTTCCTCGTCGGCGAGAGCCTGATGCGCGAGCGCGACGTCGCCGCCGCCACCCGCGCCTTGCTGGCGGGAGCCGGGCCAGCGCCGGACGAGAAGGCCCCGGACGGGAAAGCACAGCGCGCAAGGGAGCAGGACGAAAGAGCGCGCACGGGTGCGGCGCAGGCGATGCCGGAGCCCAAGACATGAGCCGCCGGCTGACCCATTTCGATGCCGCGGGCGACGCGCATATGGTCGATGTCTCAGACAAGCCGGCGACGGCCCGCACGGCCGTGGCCAGCGGCGCGGTGCGGATGACGCCCGAAACCCTCGCGCTCGTGGTCGAGGGCCGGGCGCGCAAGGGCGACGTACTGGCGGTGGCGCGCATCGCGGGCATCATGGGCGCCAAGAAGACCGCGGAACTGATCCCGCTTTGCCACCCGCTCGCGCTCAGCAAGGTCGCCCTTGATCTGGAGCCCGACACGGCACTGCCCGGCGTGCGCATCCGCGCCACGGTCGGGACCACCGGCCCCACCGGCGTCGAGATGGAGGCGCTGACCGCGGTTTCCGCAGCGGCGCTGACGATATACGACATGCTCAAGGCGGTGGAACGTTCGATGCAGATCACCGATATCCGCCTTGAGATGAAAGATGGCGGAAAATCAGGTCGTTACGAGGTGACGCGATGATTTCGGTCGAAGAAGCCCTGGGCCGTGTCCTCGCCCTTGTCGCGCCGGTCGGGACCGAGACCGTGGCCCTTGCCGACGCCGCCGGCCGGGTGCTGCGCGCCCCGGCCCGTGCCCGCCGGGACCAGCCGCCCTTTGCCGGGTCGGCGATGGATGGCTATGCGCTCGCGCCCGGAAGCCATGCGGAGGGCGAGCGGCTGCGGGTCATCGGCGAATCCGGCGCGGGTCACCGCTTTGGCGGCGGGCTGGGACCGGGCGAGGCGGTGCGCATCTTCACCGGTGCGCCGGTGCCCGAGGGGGCCGACCGGGTGGTGATCCAGGAAAACGTGACCCGCGAAGGCGATGAGATCACGCTTGTCGTCGCGCCCCCCGCGGGCGCCAATATCCGCCCCGCCGGCGGTGATTTCCGCAGCGGCGACACGCTTGCCGCGCCGCGCCGGCTGCGCGCGGCCGACCTTGCGCTTCTGGCTGCAATGAACCACGCCGCACCCGAGGTCGCGCGCCGGCCCGAGATCGCGCTGATCGCCACCGGGGACGAGCTGGTGATGCCCGGAGAGACGCCCGGCCCCGATCAGATCATCGCGTCGAACGCCTTCGCGCTGAAGGCGATGATCGAGACCGCGGGTGGAAGGGCACGCATGCTTCCCATCGCGCGCGACAGCGACGAGGCCCTGCGGGCGGTCTTCGCGCTGGCCGAGGGTGCCGACATGATCGTGACCATCGGCGGCGCCTCGGTCGGCGATCACGATCTTGTCGGCAAGGTCGCGGCGGCGCTGGGGCTCGACCGTGCCTTCTACAAGATCGCCATGCGGCCGGGCAAGCCGCTGATGGCCGGGCGGATGATGGGTGTGCCGATGCTGGGCCTGCCGGGCAACCCGGTCTCGGCCATCGTCTGCGCTCATCTCTTCGTGCTGCCGGCGCTCGACGCGCTTCTGGGGCTGGAGGCGGGGCCGCGGCCACTGGGCCGCGCGCGGCTTGGCTGCGATCTGCCCGCCAACGGCCCGCGCGCCCATTACATGCGCGCGCAGCTCGAAGCCGGCAACGACATGGCGCGGATAGTCCCCTTCGACGCGCAGGACAGCGCGCTGCTGTCGATCCTGACGAAGGCCGACGCGCTGCTTTTGCGACCGGTCGACGCGCCCGCCGCCGCAGCAGGCAGCATGGTGCCCTATCTGGCGATCTGAATGCCGTGATCCACGCAGCGCAGGCGGGGCGTCGACCGATGGCGACCGCTTGACACAAAATGCGAACACGGCTAGAACATTCATCGAACATCCATCGTTGCGGGAGGGGCGCCTTGCCATGTTGACGCGCAAGCAACTGGAATTGCTCGATTTCATAAACACCAGGATGCAGCGTGACGGGGTTCCGCCCTCCTTCGACGAGATGAAGGATGCGCTGGACCTGCGGTCGAAATCGGGGATCCACCGGCTGATCACCGCGTTGGAGGAACGGGGCTTCATCCGGCGGCTGGCCCATCGCGCGCGCGCGCTGGAAATCCTGCGTCTGCCCGAGGCGCTCGAGAAGGGCGGCTTCCGGCCCAAGCTGGTGCCCGAGACGCGGCGTGAAAGGCCGGCCAGCGCGCGCCCGGTGGAGGCCTCGGTGCTGGAGCTTCCGGTGATGGGCCGGATTGCCGCCGGGGTGCCGATCGAGGCGATCGCCGAGGTCTCTCATCATGTGGCGGTGCCGGGAACCATGCTTTCTGGCACGGGGGAGCATTATGCCCTGGAGGTGCGCGGCGATTCGATGATCGAGGCCGGGATCAACGACGGCGACGTGGTCGTCATCCGCCAGCAGGCCATCGCAGAGAACGGCGATATCGTGGTCGCGCTGGTCGACGGGGCGGAAGCCACGCTCAAGCGTTTTCGCCGCAAGGGCAAGATGATCGCGCTCGAGGCGGCGAACCCCGCCTATGAAACGCGCATCCTTCGGGACGATCAGGTGAAGGTGCAGGGCCGGCTGGTCGGCCTGATCCGCAGCTACTGAGAGAAGCAGCTACCGAGATAATCTGTCGCAACCCCGAAGCCGGTCGGACCGGGCGCCGGGAACGAGCGCTTGCGCATACGTGCGGGCGGCTAGTTCCCGATCGCGGATGACAGCGCAAGCACATCCGACGACGGCCGAGCTTTCGAGGGCGGCGGCCGGTCGGGGGCTTGGGCACGGCCCCGCCGGTCCGGTCCGGGATCGGGCGGAAGGGTCAGTGCCCGCGCCGGCGGTGGCACCCTGCCCGTCCAGGGACGCCGCCCCGCCACGCGCGCGGCGCTGCGGATGCGCAGCCCGCCGGGGGCCGCAGGGTCGGGGTCGATCGCCAGCGCGCCGTGGCGCGACAGGGCGGTGGCGTCGATCACCAGGCAATCTGCGGGCGGGCGCGCGCGGTAACGCAGCGAAAGGATCACCAGGCGCGCCTCGTCACAGGCCCGGGCCACCTTTCCCGCCGCCCCGCGCCCCCCCAGAAGCACGCCGCGCACGGCACCCAGCCAGAAGCTCTGCGCGCCGCGACGGCCGGTGAAACCCGTGCGCGCCGCCACTTCGGCCGGGTCGGCGCCATCGCCGTCGGCCGACAGCCAGTTGCGCGGAACATAGCGCGCCGCCGCCGCCGGGTTGGAAAGAACCCGCCCCTCCGGTCCCATCAGCCCGGCAAGCCTTCCGTCGCCGGTCACCAGAAGGGCGGGCCGAGCCGCCACATTCCACCAAAGAAGCGCCGCGACCACCGGTGCCATGCCCAACCAGCGCGTCCGCCCCGGCCACAGAACCAGCCACAACGCCCCGAGCGCCATCAACGGCAGGACCGCGCCGGGCGGCGCCATCACCATCCGCACCGCACCGTCAAGCCCGGCAACCCAATGTGAAACCCCCAGGATCCACCGCGCGCCCGCCCCCATCAGCCATAGCGCCGGCGCTGCCAGCCCGAAGGGCGCCAGGACCGCCGCCGCGATCACCGCGGGCATCACCACAAGGCCCATCGCCGGCACGGACAGCAGATTGGCGACCAGGCCATATTCGGCAATGCGGTGGAATCCGGCTGCCGCAACCGGCATCGTCGCCATTCCGGCGATGAAGGACGACAGGACAAGCCCGGCCGGCGCCCGCGCCCATTTCGGCAGACGGCCAAGCCAGCCCCTGTCGCGCAGCGCGGCGAATCCCGCCACCAGCGCCACGGTCGCGGCAAATGACATCTGGAAGCCGGCACCGGTAAGGCTTTCCGGTCGCAGCACGAGAATGATCGTCGCCGCCAGCGCGACCGAGCGCAGCGTCAATGCGCGGCGGTCGAGCAGAACCGCCACCAGCATCACCGCCACCATGACGAAGGCGCGCTGCGTGGCGACATTGCCGCCCGAAAGGGCGAGATAGCTGCCCGCGGCCGCCAACGCACCGGCCGCCGCCATCTTCTTGCCGTCGACGCGCAGGGCCAGCGGGCCAGCGGCCGCGATCAGAAACCGCAGCGCGCCAAAGACGAGCCCCGTCAGCAACCCCATATGCAGGCCCGAAATCGCAAGGAGATGGGCCGTGTTCGCGGCGCGCAGATCTTCCAGCGTGGCCTGACCGATGGCCGCGCGATCGCCGGTGGCAACGGCGGCGGCAAAGGCACCGGGCGGTCCCGGCACGGCTTCGCGGATGGCGCGCGCAAGGGCGGTACGCAGGCGGGCAAGGCCCGCCGCCGGTGGGGCCGGCTCCCACACCATCAGGGGCGTCCGGCTGTATCCCACCGCCCCGATCCCCGCGAACCACGCATAGCGGCGGAAGTCGAAGCCGCCCGGTTCGGCAGGGCGCGCGGGCGGCCCGAGATAGCCCGTCAACATCACCGTCGCGCCGGGCAGCGGCAGATCGGCGTCGAAGGGTGCCATCCGGGCAGGCGTCCGCGCAGACGATGGTGGGGAGGTCGTGGTGGACGTCTCCGCAGTTTTCCCGGCGGGCCCGGCGGTGCGCTTCTGGCTCGGCGTCGGAAAGGGCGGCGGGGCCGACCGCCGGTCCGCCCCCGGCCTTCCGGCCGCGGATCCGGACGCCCCGACGGCACCCGGCGGCGCGGCCTTGCGGTCCGGCCGCGGCCCGACCAGGCTGATACGGATGCGTGCCGGCACGTCTTTCGGATCGACGCGCGCCAGCACCACGCGGTCCAGCAACAACCGCACCGCGTCGCTGGCCGAACGGTCGATAGCCACGACGCGCCCCTGCACCGGACCGTGGTAATGCCAGCCGAGAACCGGCGCGGCCACCATGTGGCTGCGCAGCCCGGCCAGCAGCGTCCCGGCCAGCACGCAGCCGGCCGCCACCGCCACCGGCTGCCAACGAACCGGCCCCCGCAACCACAGCGCCACCGCCGCCGCCAACCCGGCCAGAACGGCCGCGACGGCGGGTGCCCCCGGTTCCTCCGGCAGCGCGAAATAGATCCCGATGCCGACGGCAAGGAACACCGGCACCCACGGAAACAGCGCTCCGCGCGCGGCAAGCAGGGCATCCAGCGGATGGGTCGGACGCACGCCTCTTGTCCTCATTCGCGCGATTGCCTAGACAATCGTCGAGCCTAGCCCGCCATGGTTTCCGAAAGGTTAAAACGCGATGTCCGAGCCCGCCGCCGCAGGCGCCCCCG
>JASBUM010000650.1 GCA_030147905.1 Acidimangrovimonas sp. | reverse complement strand
GATCATCCGCAACCAGTACATGGGCCGCACCTTCATCGAGCCGACCGAACAGATCCGCAACATGGGCGTGCGGCTCAAGCTCAACGTCAACCGCGCGCTGATCCGCGGCAAGCGGGTGATCCTGGTCGACGATTCGGTGGTACGAGGCACGACCTCGATCAAGATCCGCGAGATGATCCTCGAGGCCGGCGCCGCCGAGGTCCATTTCCGCATCGCCTCCCCGCCCACGTCCTGGCCCTGCTTCTACGGCGTCGATACGCCCGAACGCGCCAAGCTTCTGGCCGCGACCATGACCGAGGAGGAAATGCGCACCTTCATCGGCGTCGACAGCCTGAAGTTCATCTCGCTCGACGGGCTCTATCGCGCGGTGGGCGAGGCCGCGGGCCGGGATGCGAACGCCCCGCGCTACTGCGACGCCTGCTTCTCGGGCGATTATCCGGTGGCGCCGTCGGACATGCTCGAAAAGGGCTTCCAGATGAAGACCGCCGCCGAATGACGGGGGCGCGGCAGGGCGCGCAGACCACTTGCCACACGGAACCGGCCGCTCCGGTCCCGCGGTTTCGGCCACATCACTTTCTTTGTGCGCTCGGCTTTCAGGGAAAGGGCTATACGCCCGAATTCTCTGCCAACATGGCCGCCATCGTGGACCGGCTGCGCGGCACGGACGGCAGTGCCGTCGAAATCGAGGTGGTGGGCGCGGCCGATGACATATGCGCCCCCTGCCCGTCGCGCCGCGGCACGGGCTGCATCCGCCAGACGCGCATCGACCGGCTCGACGCCGCCCATGGCGCCGCGCTGGGCCTCGCGCCCGGCGACCGGCTCCGCTGGGGCGCCGCGCTCGACCGGATCCGCGACAGGGTGAAGCCGGGCGATCTCGCCGATATGTGCCGCGGCTGCCAGTGGCTCGAACTGGGCCTATGCGAAGACGCGCTTGCGCGCCTCCACGCAGGGCAGGACTGAATCCGGGCGTGACTGAACCTGGGCGCACGCCATCCGGGCCCCGCGGCCATGTCCCGGTGCCGCATCAACCGTCCTGCCGGCCGGCGCATGTCCGGCCCATCCCGGCCCGTGGGGGATTCGGCGCTATCGAGACCGGACGGCCGACACCGAACGGCCGACCGCCGTGGCCGCGCTCGGTGCCGATCTGCGTGACCGGTCCCTCTTCCGGGCCAAATACCGCCGCCGGAGGCAAGCCTGCCACGCAGGCTTTCACGGCCTTCCGGGCGGCGCCACCGCGCATCGGCGGAGCGTTGATCGCGGCCCGACCCCCGGACCGCCACCCCCGGCACCGCCATCCCCGGCACCACTTGGAAATCGAACGGGGCGTCATCCGGCCGGATGACGCCCCGTATCATTTGGCGCGTATCATTTGGCGCGTATCGCTTGGCCCGCTCTCCGCTGCCCGAGCGGCGACGGGTCCCGGCGCCGGTCTCAGCGCTGGCGGCGCTTGACCATTTCCCAACCGCCCGAGACGATCAGCGCGGCGATCGCGGCCTTGACCAGATCTCCGGCGAGGAACGGCAGCGCACCGACCTTGACGGTGGTGGCAAGCGTCAGCGGTGTCGCGGCCCACAGCCAGGCAAGGCCGGGGACATAGAGCAGAAGCGTGCCGACGGCGGCCGCCAGGAACATGCGCACCGCCGATCCCCCCATGCCGCGTTCGACCATGTAGCCCACCAGCCAGGCCATCGCCGCGAAACCGAAGAGAAAGCCCGCCGTCGGACCAACCAGCGCCATCGTGCTGGCGCCCCCGGCAAAGACCGGCAGCCCCGCCGCGCCCTCGGCCAGATAGGCCACCAGCGTGGCGAAGCCCAGCCGCGAACCATAGCTCAGCGCGATCGTCAGAATCGCGAGCGTCTGCAGCGTCATCGGAACCGGATACATCGGAACCTGCACCTGCGCAGCCACCGCGATCAGCGCCGACCCCGCCACCACGAGCCCCAGTTGCACACGCCAGGAGGCGTTCGAGATCATCGCCTTGGTAAGTGTCATCGCATCATGCCCCTATCAAATCCTCGGCGCAATTTGCCGCGCCGCGGCGGAGGTGTCAATTGCGCGCGATCCCGGATCTTCCCCTTGCGCGAAACCCGCTTGCCTGCCAATGAAAATACATGGACGGCGACAGCAATCGATCAGGCGGCGCGACCCGCATCGTGCTCATCACCGGCGCATCGCGCGGGCTCGGAGCCGCCATGGCCGAGGTCCTGGGCGGCGCGGGCTGGCACGTGGTGGCGGTGGCGCGCACCGTGGGCGGGCTCGAGGCGCTCGACGACCGGCTGCGCGATCTCGGCGGCACCGCGACCCTGGCGCCGATGGACATCACCAATGCCGACGCCATGCGCCAGCTCTGCCTGTCGGTGTTCCAGCGCTGGGGTCGGGCGGATCTGTGGATTCACAGTGCCATCCACGCCGCCCCACTGGCGCCGGCCGGCCATATCGACGGCAAGGACTGGGACCGTTCGATCGACACCAATGTGCGCGCGACCGGCCACCTGATCCAGATGGTCGAGCCGCTCCTGCGTGCCGCGACAGCGGGTCGCGCCTTGTTCTTCGACGACCCGCGCGCGGGTGATCCCTTCTTCGGGGCCTATGGCGCCACCAAGGCCGCCCAGATCGCCCTGGCGCGCAGCTGGCAGGCGGAATGCGAAAGGATCGGCCCGTCGATCACCATTGCCGAACCCGCGCCGATGCCCACCGCGACCCGCGGCCGCTTTCACCCCGGCGAGGATCGGGGCGCGCTTGCGCCCACGGGGCAGGAGGCGCGGCGCATCCTCGGAGAGGCGGCGCTTCTGGACTGATCCGGGCGGCCCCCGCCGGGTCCCGATCGCACATCCACGAGCCGCGGGCCGCCGGCGACGGGCGCCCGCGGGACTTCCCCCGCCCGCAAGCCCCAAGCCTGCGCTGCGCCTTCGTCCCCGCCACGCCGCCCCCGCCGCCGAATGCCCCGCGCGCGATCCCGCCGCATGGTTCCGGTGCCCGGTTCCGCGCGGCCCGGGCGCCACGGGATTTCCCCTTCGCCTTTGTGATTGTCCGCCGGCCTTGTTCACCGCGCTGCGGTCGACTAATCAGGGCCAAGCAGAGGGGGTTGTCGATGCGCATTCTCATCACCAACGACGACGGGATCAATGCGCCGGGCCTGAAGGTGCTGGAGGCCATCGCGACCGAGATCGCGGGGCCCGATGGCGAGGTCTGGACGGTCGCGCCCGCGTTCGAGCAGTCGGGCGTGGCGCATTGCATCTCCTACACCCATCCGACGATGATCGCGGAACTCGGGCCGCGCCGCTTCGCCGCCGAGGGCTCGCCCGCCGATTGCGTGCTGGCCGGCATTCATGACGTGATGGCAGGGGCTCCGCCGGACCTGGTGCTGTCGGGGGTCAACCGCGGCAACAACGCGGCCGAGAACGCACTTTATTCCGGGACGCTCGGCGGCGCGATGGAAGCGGCGCTTCAGGGGCTTCCGGCAATCGCGCTTTCGCAGTTCATCGGACCGCGCACCCAGGCGCTGGCTTCCCCCTTCGAGGCGGCGGCGACCCATGGCGTGACGGTCGTGCGGGCACTCCTGGCCCATGGCGAATGGACGGCCGCGCCCTATCGCACCTTCTACAACGTCAATTTCCCGCCTTGCGCGGCGGGCTCGGTCAAGGCCATGCGGGTGGTGCGGCAGGGCTTCCGCGAATATGCCAATTTCACCGTCGAGGCACAGCAATCGCCGTCGGGCCGTCGCTTCCTGTGGGTGCGCGGAGGCGCGCAGCACGAACCGACCGGCCCCGACACGGATGTGAGCGCGAATCTCGACGATTGCATCGCGATCACGCCGATGCGGGCCGATCTGACCGCCCATGACCTGCTGGCGCCGCTGGGCGCGACGCTCGACGGGCTGAAGCTCGACCATGCCGGGCAGCCACCCGCCCGGGATGACACCGGGGCGGCGCAGGACGGTCGCGACGGCGCGATGGAGACCTCGCGATGAGCGCCGTCGACGACGAGGTCGCCGAACGCAAGATGCGCTTTCTCTACTCGCTGCGATCGCGCGGGGTGACCGAGGCGCGGGTCCTTGCCGCGATGGAACGGATCGACCGCGGCGCCTTCGTCCGGGGCCTGTTCGCTGGCCGCGCCTATGATGACATGCCACTGCCGATCGCCTGCGGACAGACCATCAGCCAGCCCTCGGTGGTGGGGCTGATGACCCAGGCGCTGGAACTGGGCGGCCGCGAGAAGGTGCTCGAGATCGGCACGGGCTCGGGCTATCAGGCGGCGATCCTGTCGCAACTCGCGCGCCGGGTCTACACCATCGACCGCCACCGGCGGCTGGTGCAGGAGGCCGAGGGCGTCTTCGCCTCGCTGGGGCTGACCAACATCACCGCGATCACCGCCGACGGCAGCCGAGGGCTGCCCGAACAGGCGCCCTTCGACCGGATCCTGGTGACGGCGGCCGCCGAGGACCCGCCCGGCCCCCTCTTGGCCCAGTTGCGGATCGGCGGTATCATGGTTCTTCCGGTCGGGCAGTCCGGTGCGGTGCAAACCCTGATAAGGGTGACGCGCGAAGAGAAGGGGTTCGACTATCAAGAAATGCGGCCGGTGCGTTTCGTGCCGCTGGTGGAAGGGCTTGGTCAGGAATAGGCCAGTCCCCGTGCGGACGGGAAAGGAAAGAGGCAGGCATGACGATCCAGTTCAAACCTATGCACCGCAATCTCATGCTGGGGGTTGCCCTGGCTTCTCTGGCGGCCTGTGGCAACGTCAGGGATTGGGATATGCGCAATCTCGGCGGCGGCTTCAACACCACCAATGCCGCGGCGCAGGCAACGATGCGCCGCCCGGCGCCGGATTCGCAGGGGATTATCTCCTATCCCGGCTACCAGGTCGCGGTCGCCCGCTCGGGTGACACTGTCACCACCATCGCCAACCGGCTGGGCCTGTCGCCCCAGGCGGTGGCGCAATACAACGCCATCGGCCCGAACACGCCGCTGACCCCGGGTGCGGTGATCGCCCTGCCCAACCGGGTCGGGGCGAACGGCAACGGCAACGGCACCGTCTCCACCGCGCCGGCCTCGGGCGGGCAGATCGACATCACAAGCCTCGCCAACGGCGCCATCAACCGCGCCACCACCGCGCCGGGTCAGGGCCTGGCCGGCGCGAACGCGGCCGGCACGGGAGGCAGCTTCGGCGCCACCGGCACTGCGGGCAACGCCGTGCAGGGCCAGACGCTGGGTGCAGCCAACGGCGCCGTCCAGCCGATCCGTCACCGGGTGAAACGCGGCGAGACCGCCTATTCCATCGCGCGGCTCTACAATATCCCGGTTCGCGCACTGGCAGACTGGAACGGGCTCGGCCCCGACCTGAAGGTGCATCAGGGACAGGTGCTGCTGATCCCCGTCACCCAGGCGAGCGCGCAGAACAGCGCGCAGGCCACCGCGCAGGCGAACGCCTCGGCCACCACGCTGCCCGGGCAGCCGTCACCGGTACCGGCGCCTCCCAGCGCGTCGCAGCCCCTGCCGTCCAGCAATCCGCCGCCCGCCAACGCGCCGGTCCAGACGCCGCCCTCGCCCAACCTCGGACAAAGCCGCACCAGCGCCTCGGCGGCGCAATACATGATGCCGGTGAACGGCAAGGTGATCCGCGGCTTTTCCAGCAAGAACCAGGGCATCGACATCTCGGCGCCGGTTGGCAGCCCGGTACGCGCCGCCGCCGCCGGCACGGTGGCCGCGATCACCAAGGACACCAAGAACGTGCCGATCGTGGTCATCCGCGATTCCGGCAATCGCCTGACGGTCTATGCCAATATCGACAACCTGCGGGTCAAGAAGGGCGAGACCGTCAAGGCCGGGCAGGTCATCGGCGAGATCCGCGCCGGCCGGCCGCCCTTCATGCATTTCGAGGTGCGCAACGGCCTGCAGGCGATCGACCCGATGACCGTGCTGCAATAACCCGTCGCCGCGGCCATGGCGGAGGCCCGGGCGGGCCGCCTGCGCCGCGGCGCGCCCCGCAAGGGGCGGCTGACGGCGGCACACGGCAGCAGCCCCCCGAAGACGGCCCACGGCGGCCGATGTCACGCGCGGAACGCGGGCGTCGGCGGCCCTTTGCCGGGCGATCACCGTCGCCACCCGATCCCGCCAGCAAACCGCCAGCAAACCGCGCAGACGATTCCCGGCAGGAGGTCCGGGCCCCTGACCGTATCTGACGGCGATGCACGATCTGACGGCGATGCACGAGGCCGCCGCGCATGGCGCGGACGCGAGATCACAGGATTGGAATCACCGGACGGGGATCAAAGGGCGGGGATCACAGCGCAAGGCCCTCGCGTCCTGCCAGATCGGTGAAGAACTGCCAGGCGACGCGGCCCGAACGCGCACCGCGCGTGGCCTGCCATTCGATCGCCTCCGCACGCAGCCGCTCGGGCGCGATGGCAAGGCCGTGAGCCGCGCAGTAGCCC
>JASBUM010000649.1 GCA_030147905.1 Acidimangrovimonas sp. | reverse complement strand
GTTGGGACCTTCGTCAATATGGCGATGGCACTGGAACAGGCGCTGGTTGTCGCGGGCGAAAGACCCGCATTTCCGGATTAGGGCAATGACCCGAGCTGCGGTGCGGGGCCCGCGTGCCCCGGCCCAAGCCCGACGAGAGGCCCGGACCGGCGCCGCATGGCGGCGCGGCCACGGGACGGGGCGGTATCGCCAGAGCCATGGGCACCGCGGCGCGGTGCCGCAACCAACGGGAGAAAGTCATGAAACGCAGGGAGTTTCTGACCACGACGGCCGCGGTCATCGGCGGCTCCGTGGGCGCGGGGCTGATGCCGCGCGGACTATGGGCGCAGGAGACGCCGAGGAAGGGTGGAACGCTGATCTGGGGTCATTCCGAGACCACGCAGAACCTCGACATCCACAAGACCGGGACCGCCTCGACGTTGCGGGTGCTGCAAAACGTCCACAATTCGATCGTCACCGTCGACAAGAGCTTTGCCATCCGGCCCAATATCGCCGAGAGTTTCGAGGTGGCGCCGGACGGGCTGCGCTATACCTTCAAGCTGCGCAAGGGGGTCAAGTTCCACAACGGCAAGGATCTGACCTCGACCGACGTGAAATATTCCTTCGAACGCTGCAAGGACCCCAAGACCGGGGCGGTGAACAAGCCGGTCTTCGATCAGGTCACCGCGATCGAGACGCCCGATCCGTTGACGGTGGTGGTGAAGATGGGCAAGATCAACGCGCCCTTCCTTGCGCGGCTGGCCGAGAACGGGGCCGGCGCCATCATTCCCGAGGGTTCGGGCGACAGTCAGGGCACCCACCCGGTCGGCTGCGGGGCCTTCGAATTCGTCAGCCGGGAATTCGGCAACAAGGTGGTGCTGAAGCGCTTCGACGCCTATTGGGACGGGCCCGCGCATCTGGACGGGGTCGAGGCGCGCGAGATCACCGAACCCACCGTGCGGCTGACCGGGCTGCAGACGGGCGAGCTGCACATGATCGACGCGATCCCGCCCGACCGGATGAAATCGGTCGAGGCCGACGCCAAGATCGAGGTGCAGAAGTGGTTCCCGCTGAATTTCGATTTCGTCAACTTCAACCACAAGTTCGCCCCCTTCAAGGACGCGCGCGTGCGCAAGGCCTTCGATCTGATGATCGACAAGCACGCGCTTCTGGAAGGCGCGCTGTGGGGGCAGGGCAAGGTCACCGCCTCGCCCAGCTTTCCGCATTCGCCCTCCTATGACCAGGGCCTGCGTCAGCGCGACCAGGACATCGCCGCGGCGCGCAAGCTGCTGGCCGAGGCGGGATACGGGCCGGGCAAGCTCGACCTCGTGTTCAAGGTCACGACCAACTATCCCTATCACGTCCAGTCGGCGCAGATCATGATGGAATGGTTCCAGGCGGCGGGCGTCAAGGTGAAGATCGAGCAGCTGACATGGGCCGACTGGCTGAGCCAGGTCTGGGTCAACAAGGATTTCCAGATCACCATGATGAACTTCTTCACCCTGTGGGAGCCGGATTTCCTCTACTACAGCCTGTGGAACTCGAAGGGTGCCTTCAACTATCGCGGGATCGCGGACAAGGAGATCGACGCGCTCACCGAAGAGGCGCGCGGGATCATCGACCGCGACAAGCGTTCGGCGCTTTACAAGAAGGTGCAGCAGCGCATCCACGATCAGACCCACGACGTGATCTTGTGGTTCCGCAACGGCTCCATCGGGGCGCAGAAGAAGGTGATGGGGATCGACACGATCGTGGCGCCGAACGGATCGAATTTCGATTTCCACAAGGTCTGGCTGAAGGCATGAGCGGGTCGGCGCGCGCGCGTTCGGTCGGGCGCGCGCCGGCAGCCGGGCCGCGCGCGGGCAGCACAGAGCGCGCGGCGGGCACGCCAGGGTCGGCCAGCATACCGGGATCGGGCAGGAAACGGGGACAGGGATGAACTACGTCGCCAATCGCGTGCTTTCCATGGGGCTTACGCTGTTCCTGATCTCGGTCATCACCTTCGCGGTGACCAACATCCTGCCCGGCGACGTGGCGATGATGATCATGGGCACCCAGTCCAACCCCGAGGCGCTGGCGGGGCTGCGCCAGTCGCTGGGGCTCAACGCTCCGCTGATCGTCCAGTACGGTCACTGGATCGGCGGGATGCTGACCGGGGATTGGGGCACTTCACTGGTGTTCAAGACACCGATCGGCCCGCTTTTGGCGCAGAAGATGACGGCCAGCGCGCTGATCGTGGTGATGTCGATGACCATCGCGCTTGCGGGTGCCGTGCCCCTGGGGGTCTGGGCCGCGATCCACCGCGACGACTGGCAGGACACGGCCAGTTCCTCGGCCGCGCTCTTCGGTGTCAGCCTGCCCGATTTCTTCTGGGGGATCGTGCTGATCCTGGTGTTCGCGCGCGGCCTGGGCTGGTTGCCGTCCTCGGGTTTCGTCGATCCGGGGCAGGATTTCGGCGCCGCGCTCGCCCATGCCTTCCTGCCCTCGCTTGCGCTGGGGCTGGGGCTGATGGCGCATCTGACGCGGATGACGCGCTCGACCATGGTCGGCATCATGGAGCAGGAGTTCATCCGCGTCGCCCGCGCCAAGGGCCTGCGCGAGCGGGTGGTGATCTGGCGCTATGGGCTGGCCAATGCGATCGGTCCGGTGATGACCATCGCCGGGCTGCAGGTGGGCTATCTCTTCGGCTCGATCATCGTCATCGAGAGCCTGTTCAACTACACCGGCATGGGATGGCTGACCTATCAGGCGCTGCTCAATCGCGACGTGCCGCTGATCCAGGCCACGATCTTCGTCATCGCGGGCGTGGTGATGGCGATCAACCTGATCGTCGATCTGCTGTACGTCCTCGTCGATCCGCGTATCAGGCTGGGGTAGGGCATGCACAGGTTACGCCGCACCAAGGGGGTGATCGGGCTGGCGCTTGTGGTGCTGGCGGTTCTGGTGGCGGTTCTCGCGCCACTGTTGATTCCGGCCGATCTGGCGACGCGAATGAACATGGCCGCGCGGCTGCAGGGGCCTGGCCTTGCCCATCCGCTGGGCACCGACCAGCTGGGCCGCGATCTGCTTTACCGGGTGCTTCTGGGCGCGCGCACCTCGCTCGAGATCGCAAGTTCGGCGGTTGCGATCTCGATCGTCGTCGGGCTGCCGCTGGGGCTCGTCTCGGGCTATTTCGGCGGCTGGCTCGACAATCTCCTGATGCGGCTGGTCGATGCGCTCCTGGCCTTCCCGGCGCTGCTGCTGGCGCTCACGATTTCGGCGGTGCTGGGGCCCAACCTGCGCAACACGATCATCGCCATCGGCGTCGCCTTCACTCCCTATCTGGCCCGCATCATCCGCGGCGAGGCGTTGAAGGTGGCGCAGATGCCCTATGTCGAGGCGGCGCGCGCCGCAGGCACCGACCATCTGCACATGCTGGTCCGCCACATCCTGCCCAACGTGATGCCGGCCACCATCGTGCAGGGGACGATCAGCCTCGCATTCGCCATCCTCGCCGAGGCCGGGCTGTCGTTTCTGGGGCTGGGGACGCAGCCGCCGCAGGCGTCGTGGGGGCTGATGATCCAGGCCTCGCGCAATTACCTCGACATTGCGCCCTGGACCGCGCTGGTGCCGGGGGCGGCGGTGGCGCTGACGGTGCTGGGCTTCAACATGTTCGGAGACGTGATGCGCGACATTCTGGACCCGAGGGCGAAATGACCGGCGCGGGGGACATGCGGGGCCGCGATGGCGGCGCGGATGGGGATGCGGGCGCGCGGCCGCTGCTTGCGGTCTCCGGGCTGGGGGTGGAATTTTCCACGCCCGCGGGACCCCTGGCGGCGGTTCGCGGTGTCGACTTCACGGTCGCGGCGGGCGAGACGGTCTGCGTCGTGGGGGAAAGCGGGTCGGGCAAGTCGGTCAGCGCGATGGCGATCATGCGGCTGGTCGAATTCGGCGGCGGGCGCATCGTCTCGGGGCGGATCGAGCTGGCGCGCGGGCAGGGCGAGACGGTGGATCTGACGCGCCTAGGCGCGGAGGCGATGCGCACGATCCGCGGGGCGGAGATCGGCATGATCTTCCAGGAGCCGATGACCGCGCTCAACCCGGTTTTCACCATCGGGCGCCAGCTTGTGGACGGGCTGACGGCGCATCGCGGGCTGCGCGGCGGCGCGGCGCGTGCGCGGGCGCTGGAACTGCTGCGCGAGGTCCGCATCCCCGAGCCCGAGCGCCGGCTGGATCAATATCCCCACGAATTGTCCGGCGGCATGCGTCAGCGGGTGGTGATCGCCATGGCCATGGCCTGCGAGCCGCGTCTCCTGATCGCCGATGAACCGACGACCGCGCTCGATGTCACCATCCAGGCCGAGATCCTCGCGCTGATCGACGGGCTCCGGCGCAGGAACGGGATGGGTGTTCTCTTCATCACCCACGACATGGCGGTGGTTGCCCAGATGGCCGACCGGGTGGTTGTGATGTATCGCGGCGCGGTGGTCGAGACCGGGTCCGTGGCCCAGATCTTCGCGGCGCCCCGGCACGATTACACGCGCGCGCTTCTGTCGGCGGTGCCGCGGCTGGGGGCGATGAAGGGACGCGCGCAGCCGGCCCCGCTTACGCAGCTGGCGCGGCCGCCGGCCCCGGGTTCGGGGAACGCGCCCGGTCGGGGGGCCGTGCCGCCGGCGAGCGATCCCGCGACTGCCGGCACATCCGAGGGGGTGGCGACCCCCTCCGCCCCGCTCGCCCCGCCGGCGGATGCGCTGAGTACGGGCGCCGGGCCGCGGGCCGGGGCGGAATCGGCCCCGCCGGTGGGGGGGGCGGGGACGGCTGCGCCGCCTGTCGTGCGCGACGAGGTGATCGCCGTGCCGGAGGGGCGCGCGGGGGCTGTGCCGGCCTCTGTCGGCGGCGCTTCGGCAGGGGGGCGGGACGCGGCCCCGGCGGTGTCCGTGCCGCCGGTCCTGTCGGTGCGGCACCTGGCGGTTCGCTTCCCCATCCGCGGCGGGCTGTTGCGCAGGCTGCGCCACAACGTGCACGCGGTCGAGGACGTGAGCTTCGTCATCCCACGTGGCCAGACGCTGAGCCTGGTGGGTGAGTCGGGTTGCGGGAAGTCGAGTTGCGGCCGGGCCATCATGCGGCTGGTCGAACCTGCCGCCGGTGAGGTGGTTCTTGACGGACGCGACATCATCACGCTCGAGCGGCCCGCGCTGCGCCGCGCCCGGCGCGATATCCAGATGGTGTTTCAGGATCCATTCGCCTCGCTCAATCCCTATCGGCGGCTGCATCGTCAGGTCGCCGAGCCTTTGGTGAATTTCGACGTCGCGCGCGGCGCCGAGCTGGAGGCGCGCGTCGCTGCATTGTTCGATCGGGTCGAGCTGCCGCGCGCCTTCCTGCGCCGCTTCCCGCATGAGCTGTCGGGCGGGCAGCGCCAGCGCGTGGCCATCGCGCGGGCGCTCGCGCTTCATCCGAAGGTCATCATCGCCGACGAGGCGGTCTCGGCGCTGGATGTCTCGGTGCAGGCGCAGGTGCTGAACCTGATGATGGAGCTGCAGGCGGATCTTGGCCTTTCCTATCTGTTCATCAGCCACGACATGGCGGTGGTCGAGCGGGTCTCGCATCTGGTCGGGGTGATGTATCTGGGGCGGATCGTCGAGCTGGGGCCGCGGGCGGCGATCTTCGAGGATCCGCGCCATCCCTACACCCGCGGCCTGCTGGCGGCGGTCCCGATTGCCGATCCGGCGCGCCGCCAGATCCGCGACGACCTTCGCTTTCGCCCGGTGCCGTCCCCGGTCCACCCCGCCGGGCACGAGCCGGCGCGGTCGCTTTACGACGAGGTGGCGCCCGGGCATTTTGTCATTCGCGAGCCGGCGGCGGAAGGCTGAACCCGCGCGGTCCGTTTCGGCGCGGAGGGGGGCAGGCCAGGCGGGGGCTCAGCCCCCGCGCCCCCGGGATATTTCCGAACGAAAGATGAGGGCGGTTTCAGGGGGCGGGCGCGGGTTCGCGATGGGCGCCGGGCTTCAGTCCGGGGCCGGCGTGGCCGGCGGGCAGGGTGCCTCGATCACCGCGCCGGCGTCGAGCAGAAGATCCTCGCGGTAGGGGGCGGCGACCAGTTGCACGCCCATCGGGGTGGC
>JASBUM010000527.1 GCA_030147905.1 Acidimangrovimonas sp. | reverse complement strand
CGGATCGGTCACCCGCGCCATCGGCCGCTTGCGCAGGCTGGCGTCGCCGGTGAAGATCGCGGTGATCGGGCTTGTCGCCATCGCCCCCATGATCAGCCGCACCCCGGTGCCCGAATTGCCGCAATCGATCACTGTCGCGGGCTCGGCGAAGCCGCCCACGCCCACCCCGTGGACCGACCATTGCCCCGCGGCATGACGGGTCACCTCGGCGCCGAAGGCGCGCATCGCCGCCGCCGTGTCGAGCACGTCCTGTCCCTCGAGCAGACCGGTGATCCGGGTCTCGCCCACCGCGAGCGCGCCGAGGATCAGCGCGCGGTGGCTGATCGACTTGTCTCCGGGGATCTCCACCCGCCCGCGCAGCGGACCCGAGGCATGGGCAGTCAGCGAACGGGTCGGGGCATTGGCGGACATCGGCGGGATCCTTGCACGAATTCGGGTCAGCGATAGCGCAAAGGCGCGGTGGCGTCCATTCGCCCCAGCCGCGACAAGGCCAAATTCCGGCCCGGTGACGATCGCATGGCGCCATGGGTTCCGCACAGCCCATCGCACCGCGCCGCCGCGCGGAAGATCGGGCCGCCGGACGGCGAAGGGGTGGTGCCAAGAAGGAGGCACAGCGGCGCCCCCCATAACGCGAGGGGCCGCATCCCAACGGACACGGCCCTTTACTTTGCTGCTGTTTCTGCTTGTCCGGGCGGCTTCCACTTCTCCGGCCGGACCACCGGGCACCAGGCAGCGTCCTGTCCGCACCTCGGGCGCGATGCGGCCGCGCGCCCCGGGCGCCATGCGGCTATGCCGGCCCTCGCGCCGCCCGACGATGGGCGGCCGCCGGGATCTCGGCCGAAAAAGCGGATCAGGCCGCGCGCGACAGCAGGGCCGTATCGACAGCCTTCTGCGCGTTCATCTCATCTACGCCGGATACGGCGGCCACTTCGCGCGTCAGCCGTTCGAGCGCCGCTTCGTAAAGCTGCCGCTCGGAATAGCTCTGCTCGCGCTGGTCATCGGTACGGTGCAGGTCGCGCACCACCTCGGCGATCGAGAGCAGATCGCCCGAATTGATCTTCTGTTCGTATTCCTGCGCACGGCGCGACCACATGGCACGTTTCACCCGCGCCTTGCCCTTGAGCGTGTCGAGCGCCTTGGTCACCACATCGGGCGAAGACAGCGAGCGCATGCCGACCTCGGTGGCCTTGTGGGTCGGGACCCGCAGCGTCATCTTGTCCTTCTCGAAGGAGATAACGAAAAGCTCCATCCGCAGGCCGGCAATCTCCTGATCCTCGATCGAGATGATCTGCCCGACGCCATGGGCGGGGTAGACCACGAAATCGTTCGGACGAAAGTCACTTTTCTTAGTCTTGGTCATTCAGTCGCTTCCTCGCAAGGAAACCCGGCCACACCGACAAGAAAACCACGCGGGATTATCAATCCCGGTGTCCTGTTCGGAACTAGCGCTGGATAAACCGCCGCACAGGCGAGCACCTCTGCAGGCGGATGGCAGGCTTCCATTTCCATTTGTCACAGGAATGTAGCACAAATTTCGCCCGAATCAAAGCCCGGCGG
>JASBUM010000632.1 GCA_030147905.1 Acidimangrovimonas sp. | reverse complement strand
GATCATCTGTCCGGCGATCGGCGAGGTCGACAGCACCTGCGCCTCGATCACCTCGGCCTCGGCATCGCCCACCGAATAGATCGCCCGCACCCGCCCATGGCGGATGTGGCGCAGGATCGAGGACACCGTGGTGGCGCGCGGGTTGATGTAGGCGTCGATGTCCAGCGCCCCCATCAGCGGGATCAGCGTCGGGTCGTTGACCAACGCGATCGCCATCGGGCAGCCGGCCTGCTTGGCGCGGACCGAGACCAGCAGGTTGGTCTTGTCGTCGTCGGTGACCACCAGCACCGCGTCGGCGCGGTCGATGTTGGCCTCCATCAGGATCTCCATGTCGAGCCCGTCGCCGTTGAGCACGATCGTGCGTTCAAGCGCATCGGCGGCCTGTTCCGCAGTGCGGCGGTTGCGCTCGATCACCTTGGCGCGGATCCGGTCGTTGCGCGCCTCGAGCGCCTGGGCCACGGCAAGGCCCACATGCCCGCCGCCGACGATGACCACCCGTTCCTGCTTGCGGGGGGTCTTTCCGAAGATCTCCAGCGTGCGGTTCACGTCGGCGTTATGGGCGAAGACATAGATCTGGTCGCCGGCGAACAGCGGGTCGTCGGGCTCGGGCGCGAACAGCCGATCGTCGCGCCGCACACCGACGACGATGGCGCGCAGGGTGGAAAACAGGTCGGTCAGTTGACGCAGGGGCGTGTCCAGCACCGGGCATTCCGCGTCCAGCGCGATGCCCAGAAGCTGCGCCCGGCCGTCGAAGAAGCTTTCCGTGTCGAAGGTCGTGGGCGCGGCAAGACGTTGCAGCGCGGCCTCGGCGACCTCGCGCTCGGGGCTGATGACGACGTCGATCGGCATGTGATCGCGGCGGTAGAGATCGGAGTGGATCGCGTTCAGATAGCTCTTGGCACGCAGCCGGGCGATCTTGCGCGGGATGTTGAAGACCGAATGCGCGACCTGACAGGTGACCATGTTCACCTCGTCCGAATGGGTCGCGGCGATGATCATGTCGGCGTCACGCGCCCCGGCGCGTTCAAGCACGTCGGGATGGCTGGCGAAACCGGCTATTCCCTGTACGTCGAGCGTGTCGCTCGCCCGGCGAACCAGATCGGTGTTGTTGTCCACCACCGTGACATCGTTGCGTTCGCCCGAGAGGTGGCGCGCAATCTGCCAGCCGACCTGCCCCGCGCCGCAGATGATCACTTTCATGCCGATGCCCCGACTGCCCCTTCGGCCCTTTCATTGGCAGAAGGGGCCGGGGGCGTCAACGTCGCGCCAACCCTCCGCGCCGTGCCGGTGCCGCCCGCCCGGCCGGGCTGCCGCCCCGCGCACGGACGCTCAGGCCGGGCGGACGGCCTCCTCGCCATCGACATGGGCCACGCGGCCGCCCGACTTCGACGAGGTCACCACGCCCAGCGACTTGAGCTTGCGGTGCAGCGCCGAACGTTCCATCCCCACAAAGGAGGCGGTGCGGCTGATGTTGCCGCCGAAACGGTTGATCTGGGTCAGCAAATATTCCCGTTCGAACAGCTCGCGCGCCTCGCGCAGCGGCAGCGTCGCCAGCCCGCCCGACAGGCTGATCCGCCCGTCGTCGCCCGGTCCGTCGCGGCCGGGCAGCTCGCGCGCCTCGATCGGGCCGTTGCCCTCGCCCAGGATCAGCACCCGTTCGATCATGTTGCGCAGCTGCCGGACGTTGCCCGGCCATGGCATGGTCTGCAAAAGCGCCTCGGCCTCCTCGCTCAGCCGGCGCAGCGGCAGACCCTGGGCACGGTTGCATTCGGCGATGAAATGTTCGGCCAGTGCCGGGATGTCCTCGCGCCGCTC
>JASBUM010000630.1 GCA_030147905.1 Acidimangrovimonas sp. | reverse complement strand
GGCGATGGCGCCGGCCACGCTGGTGGCGCAGGGTGCCGATTACGTCGATCTTGACGGGCCGCTGCTTCTGGCCGAAGACCGCGAGACGCCGCTTGACTATGACGAGGACGGCGTGCATCCGCCCGAAGCGGCGCTTTGGGGGTAAGGAGGGCGCTTTCCGGCGGGGCGGGAAAGCGGCGCAGTGGCAGGCGAGGACGAAGGGACCGATGGCGATGAGCAGAACCGTCTATGTGAACGGGCAATATCTTGCGGAGGAGGAGGCCACGGTCTCGATCTTCGATCGCGGTTTTCTGATGGCTGATGCCGTCTACGAGGTGACGAGCGTGCTGGACGGCAAGCTGGTCGATTTCGCCGGCCATTGCTCGCGGCTGCGCCGGTCGCTCGAGGCGCTGGAGATGGCCGCGCCGGTCGAGGAGACCGAACTGCTGGAGATCCATCGCACGCTGGTCGCGCGGAATGCGATCGAGGAGGGGCTGGTCTATCTTCAGGTCACGCGCGGCAATCCGGGGGATCGCGATTTCGCCTATCCGGCGGCGAGCGTCGCGCCGACGCTGGTGCTGTTCACCCAGTCCAAGCCGGGGCTGGCCGCGTCGCCGCAGGCGCGCGAGGGGATCCGCGTGATCTCGGTCGAGGATATCCGCTGGGGCCGGCGCGACATCAAGACGACCCAGCTGCTTTATCCGTCGATGGGCAAGATGATGGCCAAGAAGGCAGGAGCGGACGACGCCTGGCTGATCGAGGACGGACATGTGACCGAAGGCACCTCCAACAACGCCTATATCGTGCGGGGCCGGCGGATCATCACCCGTGGGCTGGGCAACGACATCCTGCACGGGATCACCCGTGCCGCGGTCCTGCGCATGGCCCGCGAAGCGCAGATGGAGATCGAGGAACGGCCCTTCACCATCGAGGAGGCGCAAGCGGCCGACGAGGCCTTCATCACCTCGGCCTCGTCCTTCGTGATGCCGGTGGTGGCGGTCGACGGCAAGGCGGTGGGCACGGGGCGTCCCGGCCCGGTGGCCGCGCAGCTGCGCGAGATCTACCTTGACGAGATGCGCCGTTCGGCGGTCTAGGTCCTGCCCGGGCCTTCGCCCGCGCCGGCCGCTCCTGCCCGACCGCCTCCGGCGGGGCGCTCGCCTTCCCTGTCGGGCGCGGCCGTGGGTGGCGCCGGGAAGAGCGGCGCGCGCGCTCGGCTATGCCGCGCCGCGCAGCAACTCGACCGCGACCGCGCCATAGAGAAAGGCGCTTCCTGCCAGCACGAAGACGTGCCAGATCGTGTAGTGGAAGGGTAGCCGTTCCCACAGATAGAAGCCTGCGCCGATGGTGAAGACGAGGCCGCCGGTCAGGATCAGATGCTGGGCCATCGGCGTGAGATCGTTCAGAAGCCCGCCGCCCATCAGCACGCCCGCCCAGCCGAGGGCCAGGTAGAAGGCGACGGTCAGCCGGCGAAGCCTGTCGGGCGCGATCAGCTTCAGCGTGATGCCGATGCCCGCCAGGAGCCAGACCGCGATGACGAGATGGCCCATCCGGCTTCCGGGCAGAAGCGCAAAGACCGTGTATGTGCCGGCGATATTGGCGAAAATCGCCGCGTGGTCGAGCCGTTTGAGCAGCGTCGTCCAGCGGTGCTGACCGATGGTGTTGTAGAGCGCGGAGAACAGAACCATCGCCGCAAGGGTGGCGCCGTAGATGGTCGCCCCCGCGATCAGCGTCGCGGGATCGCCCCGGCGGATCGCGAGTGCGATCAGCACCGGAACCGCGATGGTCACCGCCACAAGGCCGGCGGCATGGATCGCGGCGTCGGTGCTGCGTTCGGGGCGGCTGTAGCCGGTGCGGATCGTGTGCAGGATCATGCCCGCAGAGGTAGCGCGCGCCCTGTTGCCCGCCGCTCGCATCCGATCACATCGCAGTGACGCGGTCTCGCGGAGCGGAGGCTGGCCGGATCGCAATGGCAGGGGGGGGCGGGCCACGCGGGGGCGCCGCCCCCGCACCCCCGCGGTATTTCGCCCCGAAAGAGGGTGGGGCCTAGTCGCGGGGGCGACCGACGTTGTCGCGAAAGGCCTTCTCGAAGGTGGCCTGCTTGTCGGCGTCGGCGGGCGTCTGGTGGGCGCTGCGCCAGCTTTCGTAATCGGTTCCGTAGAAGATCCTTCGGGCCTCATCCTTGTCCATGGCGATGCCCTGCGCATTGGCGGCCTCCTGATACCAGCGTGCCAGGCAGTTGCGGCAGAAGCCGGCGAGGTTCATCAGGTCGATGTTCTGGACATCGGGGCGCTTGTCGATCAGATGCGCACGCAATGCGCGGAAGGCTGCGGCCTCGATCTCGGTGCGGGTACGGTCATCCATGGTGGGCCTCCGTCGTGGTGCAACTGGCGAGTGCGTCGGACAGGATCGGTGCCAGGCGATCAGCCCAGGCCTGCTGTCCGGTCGGGGTTTCGATCAGATCGTTGCGCAATTCGATCAGCGCGTTCAGGCGTCCCGGCTGCAATGCGTGGCGATCGATCGCATCGCCGGGCAGATGGCCAACATAGGGTTCGTTGTCGCCGATGCACAGGTCGGGTGCCTGCCGGGCCAGGGCCGCGAGAAGCGCATGCGACAGCTGCGCGCCACATCGGGAATAGAGGACGCCTACCTGCCATGGGCGCGGCGCATGGCCACGCAGGCAGGGGGTGAAGGAGTGGATCGACAGGATCGCGCGGGCGGGGCCGCTGGCGGCGACTGCCGCGACAGCGCGATGGTAGGGCCGATGGAGCGACGCGAGCCGGTGTTCGCGCGCCGCCGGTGCCAGGGCGCGGTTGCCGGGAATGATGGTGCCGTCGTAGAGTTGCATGATCAGCGTGGGGTCGTCCTCGCCGCGGTTGGGGTCGATCACCAGGCGGGAGAAGTTCGACAGCACGGCCGGCGAATCGAGCGCGCGCGACAGCGCCCGCGCAACCCCGGCCGCGCCCACGTCGTATGCGATGTGACGTGCCATGTCGGCGGTGGCAAGCCCGAGATCGCCGCCGCATATGTCGGCCGGAACCCGGTTGCTCGCGTGGTCGCAGGTGATCAGCCAGGGCCCGGGGCGGTCGGCGCCGATGATCTCGTAGGGTTCGTCGCTCTGCATTCCTCACCTCTTCGTGCGTGTCTTCCTTTAAAGCGATCGGGGCCGCGGCGCCAGTTGCCCCGCGCGGGCTTTTCGGCCATACAGGCGCCGGCCCACCACGACATTGACGCACAGACAAGGACGACAGGCATTATGAGACGCCTTCGAAACGTGAAGATCGTGGCGACGCTCGGGCCGGCTTCGAGCGATTACGAAACCATCCGCGCCCTGTTCGAGGCCGGCGCTGACGTGTTCCGGCTGAACATGAGCCACGGCAGTCAGGACGACATCGCCGCGCGCCACGCGATCATCCGCCGCATCGAGGCGGAGACCGAACGCCCGATCGCCATCCTGGCCGACCTGCAGGGGCCGAAGTTGAGGGTCGGGCGCTTCGCCGAAGGTGCGGCCGAACTGGAAGCGGGCGCCGCCTTCCGCCTCGACCTCGATCCGGCCGAGGGAGACGCCACGCGCGTCTGCCTGCCGCATCCCGAGATCTTCGCCGCGCTGGAGCCGCAGGCGTCGCTGCTGGTCAACGATGGCAAGATCCGTCTCCGGGTGGAACGTTGCGGCGACGACTTCGCCGAATGCACCGTCGAGGTGGGCGGCACCATCTCGGACCGCAAGGGCGTCAACGTGCCCGATGTCGTCCTGCCGCTGGCGGCGCTGTCGGAAAAGGATCGCGACGATCTGGAGTTCGCCTGCGAACTGGGGGTGGACTGGCTGGCGCTGAGCTTCGTGCAGCGCGCCGAGGATGTGCGCGAGGCGCGCGAGCTGGTGCGCGGCCGTGCGGCGATCATGTCGAAGATCGAGAAGCCGGCCGCGGTGAAGGCCTTTCCCGAGATCCTTGCGGTGTCCGACGGGATCATGGTGGCGCGCGGCGATCTTGGCGTGGAAATGCCCGTGCAGGCGGTGCCGCCGATCCAGAAGCGGCTGATCCGGCTGTGCCGGAGCGAGGCGCGCCCGGTGATCGTGGCGACCCAGATGCTGGAAAGCATGATCGAAAGCCCGATGCCGACCCGGGCGGAGGTGTCCGACGTCGCCACCGCGATCTACGAGGGCGCGGATGCGGTGATGCTGTCGGCCGAAAGCGCCGCCGGTCAATATCCGGTGCAGGCCGTGCGCACGATGGACAACGTCGCGATCTCGGTCGAGCGGGACCCGACCTATCGCGAGGTGATCGAGAGTTCGCGTCGCGCCGACCTCAATACGGTGGCGGATGCGATCGTGGTTTCCGCCCGGCAGGTGGCGGAGACCACCAACATCAAGGCGATCTGCTGCTTCAGCCAGTCTGGCACCACCGTGTCGCTGGTCGCGCGCGAGCGCCCGCGCGTGCCGATCGTGGCGCTGACGCCGCTGACCCGGACCGCACGGCGGCTGTGCCTGACCTGGGGGACCCACTGCGTGATCACCGACGAGCAGTTCCGCTTCAAGGGCGCGGTGATCTCGGCGGTGCGTGCGGCGCTGAAATACGGCTTCGCCACCGAGAGCGACCAGATCGTCGTGACGGCGGGCGTGCCGTTCAACGTTCCGGGAACGACCAATATCCTGCGGGTGGCGCCGTGCCAGGAGCGCTTGATTTATCGGTCCGAGCCCGAATAACCTGCGCCCTGCCGCGCTTCGGCCCCGGACGGGCGGGGGCGCGTGCGGGTCGGCTTCGCCATCTCCCCGGCGGGGCTGGCGGTGCGGGAAAGGGCGCGGGCCGGGCCTGCGGATACGTCCGACGAATTGGGCGGCGAATGGGCGGCGAAGGGGGCGGCGAGTTCCATGGCGGCAGATCTGTTCTTCGTCGGCGGGCTGGTTCTGGGCGGTCTCGCGCTGCTGTCTTTCCTCGCCGCCAACGTGGAACGGCACCGGCCGTGGTTGGCGCTGGTTCTGGGGCTGATCGCGGTCGCCTCGGTGGTCTATGCAGAGCGGATCCATCCCGGCGGCTATGGGCCACGCGATGTCCCGGCCGCGGTCATCCGCCTGCTGGCGCATGTCTTCAACTGACGCCGTGGCGGGACCCGCCGCCGCCGCCCGGCCGCGCCAGGGTCCCCCGGGTGGTCGGTTGGGGCTTGCCAGCGGGCGCGGGCTCGCCTATACGGCGCATCTCGAACCTCCGCGCGGCCGGCCGAGGTGGCATGCCGAGTCGCGCCCGAACCGCTCGAAGGAGATGGAAATGCCCAAGATGAAAACGAAGTCGAGCGCCAAGAAGCGCTTCTCCATGACCGCAAGCGGCAAGGTGAAATCAGCCGCCGCCGGCAAGCGCCACGGCATGATCAAGCGGACGACGAAATTCATCCGCGACGCGCGCGGCACGATGGTTCTGTCCGAACCCGATGCCCGCATCGTCAAGAAATACATGCCCTACGACCGGTAAGGAGACAGCAAGATGGCACGCGTCAAATCGGGCAAGGTCACCCACGCCGCCCACAAGAAGGTTCTCGACAAGGCCAAGGGGTATTACGGCAACCGCAGCCGCAATTTCCGCACCGCGACCCAGGCGGTCGACAAGGCCAACCAATATGCCACCCGCGACCGCAAGGCCCGCAAGCGCAATTTCCGTGCGCTGTGGATCCAGCGGATCAACGCCGGGGTGCGCGCCCATGACCCCGAACTGACCTATTCGCGCTTCGTCCATGCGCTGACCAAGGCCGGGATCGAGGTCGACCGCAAGGTGCTGGCCGATCTGGCCGTGAACGAACCCGAGGCCTTCGGTGCGCTGGTCGACCAGGCCAAGGCCGCCGTCGCCGCCTGAACCGGCTTGATCCGGACGGTACGCCCGAGCGGCGCACCGCTAGATATGGCAAGATCCCCGCCCGGCATCGCCGCGGCGGGGTTTTCTTTGCGGTGACGGTGGCGCGGGGGGCGTGGGCCGGGCCGCGGCGGCGCGGTGTCGGAGAATGCGCGGCGGAGACCGCCGCTTCGCGCGGCGCCCCGGCGGCTTGCAATCGCCGTCTGCCGCCGCTAGCACGGGCGCGGCAATTGCGGAGGATCGCATGGACGCGCTGAGCGAGTTGAGAGCGAAATACCTGGCAGGCGTCGCTGGGGCCGATGATGAGGCGGCGCTTGAGGCGCTGCGTCTGGCGGCGCTTGGCAAGAAGGGCGAGATCAGCCTGAAGATGCGCGAACTGGGCCGCATGAGCGCCGAGGAACGCCAGGTTGCCGGTCCTGCGCTCAACGCGCTCAAGGATGAGGTGGATGCCGCGCTGCGCGCCCGCAAGGCCGCGCTCGTGGATGCCGCGCTCGACGCCCGGCTGCGGGAGGAATGGCTCGATGTCACCCTGCCGGGCCGGCCGCGTCCGGCGGGAACCATCCATCCGGTCAGCCAGGTCACCGAGGAACTGACCGCGATCTTCGCCGACATGGGCTTTGCGGTGGCCGAGGGGCCGCAGATCGAGACCGACTGGTACAATTTCGATGCCCTCAACATCCCGCCCGAACATCCCGCGCGGCAAGAACACGACACCTTCTTCATGGCCCTGCCCGAAGGCGCCGATCGCCCGCCCCACGTGCTGCGCACCCACACCAGTCCGGTGCAGATCCGCGCGATGACCGCGCAGGGAGCGCCGATCCGCGTCATCGCGCCCGGGCGCGTCTACCGCATGGACATGGATCAGACCCACACGCCGATGTTCCACCAGGTGGAGGGGCTCGCCATCGACCGGGATCTGTCGATGGCCAATCTCAAATGGGTGCTCGAGGAATTCTTCTCGGCCTATTTCGGCACGGCGGTGCGGACCCGGTTCCGGGCCTCGCACTTTCCCTTCACCGAACCCTCGGCGGAGGTCGACATCCAGTGTTCGTGGATCGACGGACAGTTGCGGATCGGCGAGGGCGACGGCTGGATGGAAGTCCTGGGTTCGGGCATGGTGCATCCGAAGGTCCTGCGCGCCGCCGGGGTCGATCCCGACCAGTGGCAGGGCTTTGCCTTCGGCATGGGAATCGACCGGATCGCGATGCTGAAATATGGCATCCCCGATCTGCGCGCCTTCTTCGAAAGCGATTTGCGCTGGCTGCGGCATTACGGTTTCGCGGCGCTGAACGTGCCCACGCTGCACGGCGGACTCTGAGCGACGGACAGGTGGGGCACCCGGGGCCGGGCCACCGGGTTGGGGGCGGCGGGGCCAAGGCCCGCACGGGCGAGGGGTCTGCGCGCAGCGGATCGCAGGCGCCTGTCCTTCGCCGGGCGGGCAGGGTGCCCGGCCCGTCTCAGCAGCGGGAATGCCCGGTTTTACGGGTGGCCGCGGGGCTCGTTCGCGGGCCGGGTCTGGCAACACTCACCGCGTTCGGGACCGCGGGCCGGCGGCGGGGCCGGGCCCGATCATGGGGTCATCGACCGGCCCGGATCCGTTGATCCGTCAACGCCTGTCGTCGTGCCCGGCCCGGTTGTCGCGACTACACCCAGCGTCGCGCCCAGACACCGCGGGCAGAGAAGCGGCAGCCGGAAGGATGAGGCGGCGAGCCGAAGTGCGCCCGGGCTGACCGGGGCGGCACGCTCGGTTGCGAGGATCGCCCGGGCTGAAGGCGCCGAAGCAGGATGAAGCCCCGAGGCGAGGAAGGCCAGGAACGTGAAGGCAATCAACGCCGAGACCAGCCCGCTGTTGACGCGCTTTCGATCCTTGGGGATTTCCAGCATATCCTCCATGCCGTTCTTATACACGAAACAACGGTCCAAAAAATTAATATTGGACGCGGAATTGGCAACTGTTCGTTTCCGCGGCCGAAATGGCGACGGGTCGGAACGGAACGGGGCGGGATCCCCGCGCGCGCCGCGATTGCGTGTCGCGCCGGACGGCCGTCGGGGCGCGGCGGTCGCGCGGGCCTTTCCCTCGCGTCCGCTTTGCGCTAAGCCGCTCGCGCTGAAATTCCGAGGATGATGCGATGAAGTTCACCCTGTCGTGGCTCAAGGACCATCTCGAAACCGAGGCGACGCTCGGGGAGATCCTCTATGCGCTCACCGATCTCGGGCTTGAGGTCGAAGAGGTCGTCAATCCCGAAGACAGCCTCGGGGCCTTTCGCATCTGCCGCGTGATCGAAGCGGTCCGGCACCCCGACGCGGACCGGTTGCGGCTGTGCCGGGTGGAGACCTATCCCGAGGGTCCGGGCGGGCGCAGCGAGGAGGTGCAGGTGGTTTGCGGCGCGCCGAATGCGCGCACCGGGCTGGTGGGGGTCTTCGCACCGCCGGGCACGCATATCCCCGGTACCGGCGTCGATCTGAAGCCCGGCGTGATCCGGGGGGTGGAATCGAACGGGATGCTGTGTTCCGAGCGGGAACTGCTGATTTCGGACGATCACGACGGGATCATCGATCTTCCCGCCGATGCGCCGCTGGGCGCGCGCTTCATCGACTGGAAGGGCATCAACGACCCGATGATCTATATCAAGATCACGCCCAACCGGCCCGATGCGCTGGGCGTGCGAGGCGTCGCGCGCGACCTCGCCGCGCGCGGTCTGGGCCGGCTGAAGCCGCAGGCCGTGGCAGCCGTCGCCGGCAGCTTCGAGGCGGCCGTGCGGGTGCGCATTGACGATGCGCTGAAGACGGGCGGCTGTCCGCTGTTCGCGGGCCGGGTCATCCGCGGTCTGCGCAACGGGCCGTCGCCCGACTGGCTTCAGGCGCGGTTGCGTGCGATCGGATTGCGGCCGATTTCGGCTTTGGTGGATATCACCAACTTCTTCACCTTCGACCAGAACCGGCCGCTGCATGTCTTCGATGCGAGCAAGATCGCGGGCGACACGCTGCGCATCCATGCTGCCGGGGGCGACGAGGAGATTCTCGCGCTTGACGGCAAGACCTACCGGCTTGCGCCCGGGATGATGGCGATCTCCGATGCGGAAGGGGTCGAATCCATCGCGGGCATCATGGGGGGCGAGCATTCGGGCTGCACCGGGGAGACGACCGAGGTCTTCCTCGAAAGCGCCTATTGGGACCCGATCGCCATTGCCCGGACCGGCCGCGCCCTGCGTATCCATTCCGACGCGCGCTATCGGTTCGAACGCGGGGTCGATCCGGAATTCACCCTGCCGGGGCTGGAGGCGGCAACGCGGATGATCCTCGACCTTTGCGGGGGCGAGGCGTCGACGGTGGTGATGGATGGCCGGGTGCCCGATACGCGCCGCAGCTACCGCCTGGATGCCGACCGGGTCCAGTCGTTGGTAGGCATGACCATCGCCGAGGCCGAACAGCGCCGCACGCTCGAGGCGCTGGGCTTCACGCTTGAAGGCGACATGGCCGTGCCGCCGAGCTGGCGCCCCGATGTCCTGGGCGAGGCCGACCTGGTCGAGGAAGTGGCGCGCGTCGCCTCGCTGACCCGGCTCGAGGCGCGGCCGATGGCGCGGACGGCGCCGGGCATTCCGGCGCCGATCCTGACGCCCCTGCAACAGCGTGAACGCCTTGCCCGGCGCACCATCGCGGCGTTGGGCTACAACGAATGCGTCAGCTATTCGTTCATCTCGCAGGAGGCGGCGGCCGCCTTCGGCGGCGGCGACGAGGCGCTGCGCGTCGATAATCCGATCTCGTCGGAGATGACCCACATGCGTCCCGACCTGCTGCCGGGACTGCTGCAGGCTGCGGCGCGCAATCAGGCGCGCGGCTTCGCCGATCTTGCGCTGTTCGAGGCCGGGCCGGTGTTTTCCGGAGGCGAGCCCGGCGAACAGCGGGTGCAGATTGCCGGATTGCGGGTCGGGCGCACCGGCCCGAAGGATGTTCACGGCGCCGGGCGGGCGGTCGATCTCTATGATGCCAAGGCCGATGCCGAGGC